>NZ_JBNQGD010000119.1:0-3489 GCF_050436765.1 Arachidicoccus sp.
AATCGTTATTTATTAAACCTTACGACTTCAATCTTCTATTGCATATCTGTAAAAATACGATTAAACTTTGTGTAGATTGAAATGGAGTTTAATAATAATTGTTCCACCATTTTACAAATCACGTTATCATTAAATGCGTACTTTTCTTTTTCTAAAATATTATATATTTTAGTTCTTCCCCCATTGCCTATTAGGCTTCGGAGCCATAAAAAGTTCTAACGTGCCCCCCTTAATAATATCCGAATAATTTATATAACACTTATCATAAGGAACCCCGTTCAGTTTCGCCCTTAGTATATAAATATTCTTTGGGGAATTGGAATGGGCTATAATTGTAAAAGTTTTACCTCTTGCATATTTATTATCCAACTGAAAGGCTATTTTCCTAAAAACCGGTGAAGTAATTTCATAGCGGTTACTTCCCGGACAAATTGGATAAATACCTGATGCTGCCAAAACGTACCATGCAGACATCTGCCCTACATCTTCATTTCCCACCAATCCTTCCACCGAATTAAGATAAGCATTTTTACAGATTATCCTTGTCCATTTTTGAGTAAGCCAAGGAGCATCTACACGATTAAACAAGAAAGGTACATGGTGAACCGGCTCATTCGCCTGATTATAATAATCGTTCCACATAAAGTTGGCAGGTGTTTTTTCAAAAAGATTAATCAAGTCTTTTTTCACTTTTTGCTTGCCACCCATTAAAGCAATCATACCGTCAATATCCTGCGGAACAAACCATCCCTGTTGATAAAGATTACTTTCCATTGTTCCATAACCCTGTGCCAACCTTCCTCCTTTTGGCCATTTTTGCCAGCTACCGTCCTCATTACGCGGTCTAAACCATTTTACCGATGAGTCAAATATATTTTTATAGTCTTGGCCTTGCCGGCTATACTTGCGTTCATCTTCGGTTTTATGCATTAAGGAGGCAAGTATCGATACACACCAATCGTTGTAAGCATATTCTAGCGTATTGGAGACACCAATGCCTCCGGTTGAGTAGCCCTTCTTTCCATTGCCAAATTTCTCCACACTATTTACGGCAAATTTATATGCCAATTTTGTATTATATCCGCGGATATTTTTTACATAAGCATCCGCCAAAACGGCGACAGCCGGGTTTCCCAGCATGCAACCAGAATAAGCATTTAAAAATTCCCATCTGGAAAAATAGGGCTTATCGGATTGTTGTCCTAAAGTTATAAGTGAATTTAAAAGATCATTCACTAATGATGGATTGATAATAGTTTGCAAAGGCATTTGGCTTCTAAAAACATCCCAGCCACTAAAAATCGTCCTCTTCTTAAATCCATTTTCCAGGTATACTTTGCCGCCACCACCAGTATATTTTCCATCCACATCAGAGGCAATTCTAGGATCAATCATTGTATGATATAACGCTGTATAGAATACGGTCTTTTCATCGGCAGTTCCCCCGTCTATTTTAATTTTTTGCAGGGCTTCATTCCATAAATCCCTGGCTTTTTGATGAACAGCGTCAAAATCCCAGCCTTTTATTTCCTTTTTCAGATTCTCTTCAGCCCCTTTCATACTCACAAAAGAAATGCCCGATTTCATTTGTACAACCTCATTTGCTGAAGTTGAAAAATTAGTAAAAAAGCCAAGGTGCTTGCCTTTATATTCTTTGATATTGTTAATAATAGCGGCATCAGCGATCCTTTGCTGGTATTTTTTGCTGGTTACATCTTCTAATTTTCTACCCCAATTATCAGGGATATCAACGCTCCAGACGCCATAGTCTTTTAGAGGTTTATCAAATTGCGCATAGAAGTAAACGGTATAATCCGACTTGCCGGCACCATCGCCCCAACCACCACCTGTAGAATCACATTTCATCCATCCTTCAATTGTATGGCTATCAACAATTTTAATATATTGGACTGTCGAAGTGCCACCTACTCTTCTAGCTAAGTCAATTTGTATCCTCGCATCTTTATTATCGGGATAGGTAAAGCGCAGCATGCCGCAATGTGCAGTAGCTGTCATCTCAGCTTTGATTTTATATTTATCTAAAAATACACTGTAATAACCAGCAGTGGCTTTCTCGGATTTTTTAGCATACTTTGACCGATAGCCTTCACTCGGATTTTCTAAACTGCCGGAAGCTGTATTTAGTGGCCCCGTGGTGGGCATTACCAGAAAATTGCCTAAGTCTCCATACCAGCCAACACCACTCATTTGTGTAAAGGCAAATCCTTCAATACTTGTATGCTCGAAGCTGTAACCAGAACCATTGTCGCCTCCGGTAATCGTATTTGGGCTGACTTGGACCAAGCCATAAGGTGTAGTTGCTCCAGGGAATGTTTTACCTAATCCGTGATAGATTCCCGCATCCCCTACACTTGTACTCGCCCCGATGAAAGGATTCACAAAATCTACAGGTGCCATTTGCTGTGCCTGTAAATTACATCCAATCAAAATCACTATCGCAAAACTTAATATCTTTTTCATTCGAACTAGGTATAATATTCTGTCAATTTAGAAATTTACTATCATTTTCACTTATAAAGTAATTATGGATAAATAATAATTCATATTGAACAGATCCTGCCCAATAATCCCAAGTATGACTACCCGGTCTTGTAAGGAAGTCGTGATCTATTTTGTCATACAAAAGTTTTTTGTGCAAGGCCAGGTTTTCCTGATACAAAAAATCACTTGCACCACAATCTATTATTATTTTCAATGAGTCATTTACCAGCAAATGTGTTAGATCTAGCACGCTATGATCTTCCCACCGCCGGGGGAATTTGCTGTAAGGTCCTAAAAGTTTAGCAATACCGAATGAGTTGGCGAGGCCAGTAATATCAACGGCCCCACTCATACTGCCGGTAGCTCCATATAAGTCCTGATGTTTAAATGCCAAAAACAAGGCACCATGTCCACCCATACTTAATCCAGCAATTGCTCTACCCTTGCGATTGGCAATTGTTGAATAATGCCCATCTATCCAACCCAATAATTCTTTGGTGATATAAGTTTCATATTGGCTATTCTTATCAATTGGACTATCAAAATACCAGCCCGCGAAGCCACCATCGGGGCAAACAATAATTAAATGATATTGATCTGCATAGTCTTTTATAACCGGTACTTTCGTGATCCAGTCGCTATAATTGCCTGAAAAACCATGCAACAAATAAACAACAGGATACCGGGTGTCTGCAGAATAGCCATCGGGCAAGATAATGACAGATTTTATATCTCTTCGCATGACATTGCTATAAACAGCAATCGTATCAACCGTGGCTGCTTTTGAAATACTAGTAAGAGCAAAGGACAGCAAAAGCAAGAGGATAGCATTTTTAAATCTGTGCATTTTTAAGGCTTTATAATAGGTGTTTTGAAAAAATAATTTTTAGATTAAAATTTTAAAGGCCAATGATCGAGTAGGGAATTCTGATACCCTTTACTCGGTAAAAATAGGGGTCTATAAACCCGTTTATACAATAATTTACG
>NZ_JBNQGD010000120.1:0-3132 GCF_050436765.1 Arachidicoccus sp.
AAAAGTTACTTCCGAAAGAGGTAACTTTTTCGTTTTATCGCATTGGCAACAATTCTTTGTAACGAGCAATTTTATTGATGAGTGACATGGTCGCGAATCTTGGTGAGGGAGAAGGAAGACATGCGATATTTTTAAACGAAGGAAATAATTTTTTGAAATGTTTCTCGACAAAATGGCTGGTGAAAAATACTTTTATTTGCGGATATTGCTGTAGAATTTTGGATAAGGCGATGTCATTAAATTCAATTATTTCAAGATTCTGATCGAGATTGGTATTGTTCTTTCGCTTTGCTTTTAAAATAATATCTGCCATACCGATACCCATAGAGGAAAACAGCTCTTGCTTTTCTTTCGTTGTTGTCAGGTGTTTTTCATAGACGCCTTCGATTATTTTCCAAAATTGGTTGCGCGGTGCGCTATAAAACCATTTGCCTTCTTGCGCCTGATCTTTGCCGGGAAAACTGCCGACAATGAGTATTTGTATACTGCTCGGAATAAAGGGCTGGTGAGGGTGTGTTTCTATTTCCATGATAGCACAAAATAAAAAATATTCGGTAAAACTATTTATCTTTTTATCTTTATTGCTATATGGAAAAATTAAAGTTATATATGCTTTTGTTAGGCTGCAAACCAAATGGTCGCCATACCGAGCAGCACGACATTTTGTTTACTATTGGCAATTCATTGAAGTCAGTAATTCCCGATATGATTGCGTTTTGGCCGGAAGCTGACGGGATAATACACCTTGATTCATGGAGAGAGGTTACTCGCGTCGATAATTTTGAGATAAGAATTATTCTAAAGGAAGAGAAAATGATTAAAGGAAAAGAAAAAATTTTTTTCCTGAACCTAGGCGGATATAAACCGGGCGAATTTGAAGAATATCATTACAAAGTTTTAGTAGTAAGCAGTGAAAAATCTTTGGCCATTCAAGAAGCGAAAGAATCCGTTTTTTATAAGCATACTTTGTCTTCACACATTGATGATAAATATGGGGTGGATGTAGACGATGTATACGATGTGGAAGATATTTTGCCCAAGCATTTAAAAGAAAAATACGCTATACAAATTATGCCGGCCTCTGATAGGACGGAAGATGACTTGCATATTGGCTATTTAAAACTGAGTAAATTGTAATGATACTTTTTTCTTTAAAGACAAATCGATGGTGAAAAATCCTTGAATGTTTTGTATTTTGCAAGCATGTACTAGACCTATAGTCGCGGAAAGATCATCGATTCAAAACAATTAAATACAATTAGTGCTAAAACAGACGTTGAAAATGGTTCTCAAAGTGCCGTCTCATTGCATTGCGTAAATCTTCCGGTGTGCCGTTTTTTATAACATCCACAATTCCTTTATGGGAAACATGGCGTTTGCCTTTTACCTTTTTGGCTAGTATACCACTTTCATGCACATATTTGAAAACGGGTAACAGCATTTGCTGAAATCTTTTTAATGTATTGTTACCGGTTATCTCGTATAATTTTTCATGAAACTTGATTTCTTGATCTATGTCGAATAAATAAGTATCTGTTTTAGCGGGTTCCACTTTTACTATTTCTGTTAGTTCCTTTATATCATCCGGTGTTACCCGTAAAAATATTAAATCAGCCATTCCAATCTCCATTACCAGCCGCATTTCAAACATATCCCTCAACGTGTTGTCATCCATCATGGTAGGATAGAGTGTTTTTTGTAATAAGGATAATAAATCTGGGTTGGCAAGTACAGCTCCCCTTTTCTTTTTTGACTCTATCAATCCTGTCATTCTAAGTCTTAGCAGGGCTTCTCTTATTACCGTTCTGCTTACGCCTAATGCCTCTCCCAGATTTATTTCTTTTGGAATTGAATCGCCGGGTTTCAAGTTATTATCGAGAAAAAACTTAATTAACGTTACTTCAACTTTGTCTACTAAGCTAGATGTATCTACAATATCTAATGTCGTAATTAAGGTGGAAGGCGACGGGTTTACGTTTTGCATAATTTTTTAAAATGGGTATAAAAAAGCAAAAATAATTCATAAAAAATTTTTTTGTTATAAAAGTTTTTCATAATTATGCATTATGTAATACATTATAACATTATTATTTAACAAAAAATCTTTCATAAACCCCATTAAAATACTTGACACGACGGTGTTTGATGAATTTTTAGGGGATATTTTGAAAAGCTGATTCGATTGCAAATAAATTTCAAAAAAGGTAAAAACCAAAATCAATGAAAAGAAAAACGGATATTCTTAAATGGCTAATGGCCATCAGCTTTTTCTTCTGTTCTTCCGTATTATTTGGGCAGAAGAGGACAATTGAGGGCCATGTGATTTCTCAAAAGGACCACGAGTCTTTAGCGGGGGCAAGTATTACGCTAGTGGGTTCTCATAGTGGCACTTTCACTTCGTCCACAGGTACTTTCTCTATTCAGGCAAAACCTGGAGACAAAATTCAGGTTGATTACACCGGCTATGCGTCAAAAACAATTACTATCGGAGACTCTAGTACTATTACTATCGTGTTGACTGCAAGTCCTAGTAACTTAGACGAAGTGGTTGTTGTAGGTTATGGGACGCAAAGTAGGCACGATTTGTCCGGAGCCGTAGCAACCGTAAACCCTCGTGCATTTAAGTCTTCACCAACCTCTAACATCGGTACAGTATTGCAAGGTACAGTGCCTGGATTAAGAGTATCACAGTCAACTGGTCAGCCGGGTAGTACGCCAAATATTGTTTTTCGTGGAGGCAATGATTGGGGTGGAAGCGGGGGGCCATTAGTAGTTTTGGACGGCATAGTTGTGTCATCTGTTTACGGAATAGATATGGATGATGTGCAATCTATTGATTTATTAAAAGATGCGGCATCTACTGCAATATATGGTGCACGAGCTTCTAATGGTGTATTACTTATTACTACAAAAAGAGGTAAAAAGGGTCATTCTCAAATTAGTTATACCGTAAGGCAAACAACAAACTTTACACGTAAAAACCCTTCGGACTATTTAACTGCAGCACAATATATAAGTCTTAATAGGGAGGGGCTTGGTGCTAGATATTCTGCAGATCTGGCAGACGGAAATACCAATGCTGCAAATACTGATAAAGGCCAATTACAAGGCTCTTGGGGTTGGGCAGTCAAT
>NZ_JBNQGD010000121.1:0-3285 GCF_050436765.1 Arachidicoccus sp.
GGGGGCTTTCACCAGCGGCATGCCTCACGGGCTACGCGAATAGCACCCAGATAAGCTATTGGATTGGCCGATGCAGAGAATGTCATGGATTGACAAATCACTTCGTCCCCGGGTTGCACCCCTAAAAGAATCAAACCCAAATGCAAAGCCGCTGTACCAGAACTTAAAGCAGATAAGTATACTTTATCTCCAAGATACTTTTGCAGGCTTGCTTCAAAGGCGTTTACATTAGGCCCCAGAGGCACCACCCAACCTGTTTCAATCGCCTCATTTACATATTTGCTTTCAGTCCCACCCAAATGTGGAAGCGATAAAGCTATTCTAGCTCCACTCATTTTTATTTATTTTTATTACTTTACCCGGATTTCCTACTACAGTTGCTAAATCCGGAACATCATTAATTATTACAGCGCCCGCCCCAATGGTCGCCCATTTGCCAACTTTGACACCGGGAATAAGTATGGCTCCTGCGCCAATATGCGCGCCTTCCCCTATGGTAACATTACCGCACAAAGTAGCATTAGGAGAAATATGTACAAAGTCTTTAATTATACATTCGTGATCAATACAAGCATTTGTATTGACGATGGTGTGCTTACCAATAGAAGTCGCAGCATTTATAGAAACACCGCTCATTATTACTGTACCAATATCTACAGATGCATAATTAGACACATTTGATGAAGGATGAATTGCCTTTCCGAATAATTCATTACGATTTTCCACAGCCAATCTTTTTCTAATTTTATTGTTTCCTATACTGATAATAAGGAAATCATCTTTTCCCATTTTATGATCCCCCCAATAATAAAGAGGAATATCTAATAGACGACCCTTGGAAATATCCTTATCAAAAAGTCCCAAAACCTCACCCCCACTGGATAGAATAATATCTATAATCACCATCCCATGACCTCCAGCACCTATTAGATAGTAACCCATTAATTTTTTTATTAGAATGCAAAGAAACTACATTTAAAATAAACTAATGGGACTCCTTTGGTAAATTTTGTATTAAGATTTGATATTCTTATATTAAAGCGTCCCGAATCATGTTGACCACATAACCAACCAAATGCAAGATTTATACGACGAGCCACCACAATAAAGAAATTTCCTGCATAACTACTGCTCCAAAAATCTCTATCGTTCCTGTATTTTATGCCCAATCCCAAAGAAAATATATCTCTAAATATCTAAAAAGATGACGCATTGGGAGAAATGGTATTGTCGCCCAAACTCGCGGCAGTATCTCATAAAGGATGTGAAATATATTCTTATAAATTAATACCGGATAATAACAGACTCTTGTAAAGAATTAATACACAACTATAAATAAAATGGTTTATTCTTGCAGTATTATTCACGTTACTTGTTCCTATTTTCAGCATTTAAAATGCTAGGTGTAGATTATATTTTAGGGGTTATCATAATAAATTGAACAAAGAGTTCTGAAATACCCAATGTCAATTAGCTTAAGGTGGCGGAATCTATAAAAGTAAAATAAACTATATGTATAATTCTTTTTTTAAACGAGCATATTTTCTTTGTATCAGGGTAAAAGGATTGGTTTTTTATTTTATTTTTCCAAATATCTTTAGATTAAGCAAAATTCAAGTCAGAAAACTACCAAAATGTGAGCAAAAAACTAAAATTACAGGACAAGGAAAGGTTGTAATTGGGGAAAACTGTTCTTTTGGTTATAAACTTGGGGGATTCCATAGAAAAGGCTCTGTAGAACTTCAAGCAAGATATAAAAATTCAATTATTCAATTGGGAAATAAAATCGCCACAAACAATAATATATTTATTTGTGCCGCCAATTTAATTTCAATCGGTGACAGAACTTTAATTGGGCAAAATGTTACCTTGATGGACTTTGAAGCCCATGGAATAAATCCCGATGAACGTTGGAAAGTCGGTGAAATTGGGAAAATTATTATTGAAGAAAATGTGTGGATAGGAAATAACGTAATAATTCTAAAAAATAGTAAGATTGGCAAAAATTCAATAGTTGCTGCAGGTGCAATTGTCAATGGAGAATTTCCAGACGATGTGATAATTGGAGGTGTCCCAGCTAGGATAATAAAAAAAATAGGAAGTGTAATTTAAACTGTGTCAGTTAATTTTTCATCTATCTTTAGGGTCTTCCTGTAAACTCAAAAAGGCTTCCAATATATTAAGATTTATAATGATTCATTCTCCCTTCCTTTCTATAATTTAGAATTTAAGGGAGAATTCTTTGTTTATAGGCATAACAATGCCTCAGCCGCTGTATTTGAGCCGCTGTTTTTTTGGATTGGCGGATGGTTTTAAGCGGCTCTGTCTTTGGGAAAGACTGCTTGTTGGATTCTTTTACTGATAATAGAAGCATTGGCGGTAAATATGCCAAAGAAGATCCAGCAGGTTTCCGTCGTTTGATTCCTGGCTTTGACGCGGTTAAGGTGATAATGATTCTTTTCATTACCAAAGCTACCTTCCAGCACGGTTCCTCTTTGGCGATTAAGGGCATCACGCATGGTTTTGGTTTGTTCAATCAAGGCGGGCTTCTGTCTGCCTTTGGGGACGAAGTTAGTGGTAATGCCGTTTTCACGGCAGTACCTCCTATTGGCATTGGTGGCATAAATAGCATCTGCACTATGATGAGTACACTTTCCAAAGAGTTTGCGATGTAGGTAAATGGTTTCACTGAGCTGGGTACCTTCGTTAAAGGCATCGTAGCTTAGACGTTGGATAAAACTGATACCATCAATTTGCAGCTTGTTGACCTTGGCACCAAACTCGACAGCCTTTACTTCCTTGCCCCGTACAATAGGACGGATATAGGGTTTGCTCAGCGATACGACCCGATTTTTTATTTGTGGTTTTTTGTCGCCAAAGGCTTTGTTGTATTGTTGATTTTGTAGGGTACGAATGGTGGCTAAGCGCTGCGTTTTGCGTCTGCTCACCTGGCATGCCGGGTTGGCTTGTAACTGATCATTCAAACCCAGCAACCGGTGGAGGAAACGCAATAGCTGCTTACGCAGCTTGCGTTCTTTGCGCTTGCTTTTTTTCTTGTTACGTTGGTAGTTCAGAAACAGGGCTCTGTGTTTGTCATAATTACTGCGGCTCTTACGCAGTCTTAACTGCTTTCTGAGCTGCTGGTTCAAGTCATACACCTGCTGGCAGCCCTGCCAAAGCAACTTGCAGTCTGTAGGATGGGCGATATAGCTTTCATAGCAGGTGGCATCTGTATATTCCGATGATGCTGACCAGGCAATCCGAAGCATGTTGACCACCTAGTAG
>NZ_JBNQGD010000122.1:0-12549 GCF_050436765.1 Arachidicoccus sp.
GGCCGTTTATTATTTCTTTAGAAGGATGGGCCGGTACACAACGATATGCCTCCGTATGGTCTGGAGATCAAACAGGCGGTGAGTGGGAATACATCCGATTCCATATTCCAACATTTATCGGTTCGGGTTTATCTGGGCAACCCAATATAACCTCTGACATGGATGGTATTTTTGGTGGTAAAAACCCTATCATCAATGCAAGATGTTTTGAATGGAAAACCTTTACTCCGATGCAGTTAAATATGGATGGATGGGGCGCAAATCCAAAATATCCGGAAGCGATGGGAGAACCCACCGCTTCTATCAATCGTACCTATTTAAAATTAAAATCAGAATTGCTTCCATACACTTATAGTCTTGCTAAAGAAGCGGTGACAGGCTTACCTATAATTCGTGCAATGTTCTTAGAGCAGGCCAATGCATATACTTTAGGAAAGGCGACAGCGTATCAATTTATGTATGGTCCGAGTTTTTTGATTGCGCCAATTTATCAGGCAACTGAAATGGATAAAGATGGCAATGATATTCGCAATAATATTTATTTACCAAATGGAACTTGGGTTGATTATTTTACGGGACAGGAATATAACGGAAACTGCATTGTCAATAGTTTTGATGCGCCAATCTGGAAGTTACCTGTATTTGTAAAAAGAGGGTCGATTATTCCGATGAATAATGCGAATAATCATGTTGGAGGAATTGATGAGAACTTGCGTAGCTACGAGGTTTATCCCTTTGGGCATTCTTCTTTTACACAATACGATGACGACGGAACTACGCAAGCGTACAAAAATGGAGTTGGAGCTACAACGCTAATAGAATCTAGTTTGGACGGTGATAATGCGACCGTTACAATACACCCAACTAAAGGCAGTTTTAATGGTTTCGTAAAACGAAAAATTACTGAATTTAAAATAGATGTTTCAGCAAAACCTAAAAAAATTACGGCCAGTATAGGTGGCAAAACATCAAAATTAACTGAAGTGAAAACTTTGGAAGATTTTAATAAAAGCAGCGATGCCTATTACTATAATGCCGCGCCGAACTTAAATCAGTTTGCAACAGCTGGTAGTCCTTTTGCGAAATTAAAGATAACTAAGAACCCTCAAGTATGGGTTAAAGTTGCATCTACAGATATTAGCTCAAATAGCGTTATTGTAGAGGTCAAGGGATTTGAATTTAAAACCCCTGATAACCTAAAAACGCATTCCGGAATATTGACAGCTCCTGCGAACGTTTCCGTACCGGACAGTAACAAAACTGCTTATTCTCTGAACCTTACTTGGCATGCGGTTTCTAATGCTGACTTCTATGAAATTGAGTTTGATCATATGCGTTATACAACAATAAAGGGTACACATTTCCTATTTGAAAACCTGAATCCGAAAACAAATTATGCATTCAAAATTAGGGCAGTAAATAAAGGAGGGTTTTCAGATTGGGCGGCGTTAACAACCACAACAAATGTTAACCCCTTGGAATTTGCTATTCACGGTATCGTTGCAAAGGCGACGGCCAATTCGGAAGACGGGAATGAATTATCTAAATTATTCGATTTTGATGAAAATAGCATCTGGCATACAAGCTACGGTAAAACTGCGGTTCCTTTTGATATTGTAATGGATTTAAGAACCATTAATCAATTGGATAGATTTGAATATCTACCTCGCATTAGCGGCAGGAACGGTATTCCTGCGAAAGGTACGGTTTATTACAGCTTAGATAAAAACAATTGGGTTATTGCCGGCACATTTGATTGGAATATTAGAGATAACGGTAAAAAGGTTTTTGATTTTGCTCATCATCCTTCGGCTCGTTACATAAAAATTTCAGTGACAGAAGGCGGAGGCAATTATGGGTCAGGTAGAGAACTTTATGTATTTAAAGTGCCTGGAACGGAAAGCTATTTGCAGGGTGATATCAATAATGATCATAAAATTGACAACAACGATCTAACTTCTTATATGAATTATACTGGTTTGAGAAAAGGAGATGCAGATTTTGAAGGGTATATCAGTAAAGGTGATATTAATAAAAATGATTTAATAGACGCTTACGATATTTCTACGGTAGCAACGCAGTTAGACGGCGGTGTGAAATTAGAAGATAGCGCGAAAAAAGTTTCCGGCTCTTTGGAAATGAGTACTGCAAAACAGACTTATAAAAAGCGTGAAACGATTGATGTAATAGTAAAAGGTACCAACCTTACGAATGTAAATGCATTGAGTTTTGCGTTGCCTTATAATCCGCAAGATTATGAATATATAGGTGTGCAAACGCTTAATACAAAAGATATGGAGAATTTGACTTATGACAGATTGCATTCTGATGGCAGTAAGGTTCTTTATCCGACATTTGTAAACCTAGGGGACAAAATCGAACTGAATGGCAACGATAAGATTTTTATTATTAAATTCAAGGCGAAACAAAACCTTCATTTTAATCTTAAGTTTGATAGTGGAGTGTTGGTAGATAAAAGTTTGAATTATTCGGCCTTTTAAAAGCAGCTATTTGTTAAAATAAGCTAATAGTCTTAATTCATGGTCCCGACTAACGTTGACGGTCGGGACTTTTGTATCAAGATCGCCGCCTTCCATTTTTTGCAGGTATACTATGTTTTTGCACTTCCGGGAGCAAACCTGCTCCGTTTATTAAAAAGTAAGAATAGAAAAGAGTGGGGACTTTAAAAGTTTGTTGATTCATTTTGAGCATTATTTCTGTATAATATGCCAAATATTGGGTATCACTCAAACTGTTGATCATTCATTTCCAGGAAGCTTTGCACATTAAACAATAAAAAAAGCTAGTTTTGCAAAAAAATACTATGAGTATCTCGGATATTTTATTTAAAAAGAATCAGGAAAAAGCAGTAGCTAATTTAAAGCTAGGCGAAGATTTTTTAACCGAAAACAAAAACAAGGCTAATGTTATAGCCCTGGAAAGTGGCTTGCAATATGAGGTTTTAAATGAAGGTGAGGGAGATAAACCAAGCGCGATAAGCAATGTTACCTGTCATTATCACGGCACTTTAATCAATGGAACTGTTTTTGATAGCTCGGTACAACGTGGCCAACCTGCTACTTTCCCTTTAAACAGAGTAATTAAAGGTTGGACAGAAGGTTTGCAGCTGATGAGGGTAGGTAGTAAATATCGCTTCTTTATTCCTCCACATTTGGGTTATGGTGACAGAGCCGTAAGTGCGGAGATTGGCGCTAACAGCACTTTGATTTTTGATGTGGAATTATTGGCAATAAGCTAATTGAAATAGCGAACAAGATACAAAAGGCGCGCTAAAGCGCCTTTTCCATTACATAGTCATTCATGAAATAACCATGACCAATGGGTATATCCACTTCTTCGACGATGCAGAAACCCATTTTTTTATAAAAGTCTAATGCGCTATTGTATCTATTTACATTAAGTTGTAGGATTTTTGACCCATTTTTTTTTGCTGTTGCAATGGCAAAATCTAATAAGAGCCTGCCATAATTTTTGCCTTGGTGATCCGGCAATAAATACAATTTATGCAGTTTGCTTTTAGCTTTCTGAGTATTCTCAATATCAATAAAACCAATATTTTCGACGCCTTCCTTCAATAAATAAAATTGGTGGCCCTGACTCATTTGTTCTACTAAAGCATCCGTGGCATATATCTTATCCAGCATATAATTGAGTTGCTCATTAGATAAGATTTTACCATAGGTCGCGGGCCACGTAGTCTTTACAATCCCCTGTAAGACTGGAATATCGATAGTTGTAGCGGGCGCAATCATAAATAAAAATTACAGATCTGAGAGACTATCCTCAATTGTTTTAATTCTGGCTTCAGCATCTAATTGTTTCTTTCTTTCAATCGCTACGATCTCAGGTTTAGCATTCTGTACAAAACGTTCATTATTTAATTTTTTCAAAACGTTTTGCAGGAAATTCTTTTGATATTCCAAGTCATTTAATAATCCGCTCTTCAATGCTTCCGTGTCAATTTGCTGATTGAGTGCTATGAAAAATTTATCTTTTTCGATAGTCACAATAACTGTTCCATTTACTGATTCTTCAACAAAATCAATACTTTCCGCATTTATTTGTTTCTTTAAAATGGATTGAAAAATATGAAAAACATTTCTATTTTCGGTCTGAATATATAGTTGGATACTTTCTTTTGGCTTTACATTATTCTTGTTTCGAACGTCGCGAATATTGGTAACTATATTCTTCAATAAATCGCCATGCGTCAATACAGTTTGATCAAAAGGTTGAACTGGAGAGAATTGTTTTATGCACAAATCGTCTAGTTGCTCCCTCAATAAATGGTATATTTCCTCAGTAATGAAAGGCATATATGGATGCAGAAGTTGCAACAACTCTTCGAAGAAAAAAATTGTTTTTTCGTAAATAGTTTTATCTATATTTTGTCCGAATGCAGGTTTTATCCATTCTAGATACCAGGAGCAAAAATCATCCCATACCAAAGAATAAATTGATTTTAAGCCCTCGCTCAGTCTAAATTGTCCGTGCAGTTGTTCGGCTTCTTTTTTTACCTGCTCTAATCTGTTTTCAAACCATTTTACAGCAAAATTATTTTCTGCTTCCGAAGTGGTCGCGGCCTCTATTTTAGCTTCCCACATTTTCAAGAGCTTCAAAGCGTTCCATAATTTGTTGTTGAAATTTCTTCCCTGTTCTAAGGACGCCTCATCAAATAATAAATCGTTGCCTGCCGGAGAGGAAATCATAATGCCAAAACGCACGGCGTCAGCGCCATAAGTGTCAATCAGATTTAATAAATCCGGTGAATTACCCAAGGACTTTGACATTTTCCTTCCTTGTTTATCACGTACCATTCCTGTAAAATAAACATCTTTAAATGGAATCTCATTTTCGTATTCCATGCCGGCCATCACCATTCGTGCCACCCAGAAAAAAATAATATCTTGACCTGTTACTAATACAGAAGTAGGATAATAATATTTAAACGCCTCATTATTCGGCTGGGAAATGCCGTTGAAAACTTCTATAGGCCATAACCATGATGAAAACCAAGTGTCCAGTACATCCTGATCCTGCGTAAGCTTAACGCTCAATGCCAAATGGTCAAGAGTGCTTTCATCATCAGTGTTTTCTCCTTCTTTTTTTAGCTTTTGACGCTTGGCTTCCTGTTCCGTCGTTGCAACAAACACGTTTCCCTGTTCGTCATACCAAGCAGGGATTTGTTGCCCCCACCAAAGTTGCCGCGAAATACACCAATCCTTTACATTTTCTAGCCAATGTCTATAGGTTGCCAAAAATTTATCGCCCGGATGGATTTGTATGTCACCATCAACTACGGATTTTAAAGCCGGTTCTGCAAGTTCCTGCATTTTTAAAAACCACTGAGTAGAAATCCTCGGTTCTACCACTACACCCGAACGCTGAGAATAACCAAGACGGGTAGAATATGTTTCTTCTTTTGTCAACAATCCCTCTTGTTTTAACTGCACTACCACCTTTTCCCTAGCTACAAAACGGTCGAGGCCGACAAAAACTTGGGCCGCTTCGCTTAACGAGCCGTCTTCATTCAAAGTGTCTATAACTTGCAGATTATGTTTAATGCCTAAGTTATAATCGTTGATGTCATGTGCAGGGGTTACTTTTAGCGCGCCGGTACCAAAACTGATATCGATATAATCATCAAAAATTACCGGAACGACACGATTTACCAATGGCACAATCAATTGTTTTCCTTTTAGAAATACATATCGTTCATCGTTGGGATTCACACAAACCGCCACATCACCCATAATCGTTTCCGGGCGTGAAGTAGCGACAACGACATATTTGGAAGGATCTTCTTTTAATAAATATTTTACGTAATAAAGTGTCCCCTGTACGTCTTTATGTTCTACCTCTTCGTCACTCAAGGCTGTTTTTGCAGCGGGATCCCAGTTGATCATGCGTGCACCACGATAAATCAATCCTTTATTGAAAAGATCGATGAATGTTTTGATTACGGCTTTGTAATAATGATCGTCCATTGTGAATGAAACCCTCTCCCAATCAACACTACAGCCTAGTCGTTCTATTTGATTGTAAATAATTCCGCCGTATTTTTCTTTCCATTCGAAGGCATATTTTAAAAATTCTTCGCGGGAAAGTTTGCCCTTATCTATGCCTTTATCTTTTAGCATTTGCACAACTTTGGCTTCGGTGGCAATAGAGGCGTGGTCGCTACCTGGTACCCAGCAAGCATTAAAACCACTCATGCGTGCACGGCGTATCAAAATATCCTGAACAGTTTCATTCAATGTATGCCCCATGTGGAGCACACCGGTAACATTTGGCGGTGGTATCACTACCGTAAACGGCGTACGGTTATCTGGTTTGCTATTAAAATATTTCTTCGATTTCCAGACGGAAGACCATTTATTTTCAACTTCCGCGGGTATATAATTTTTGCTTAATTCCATTTTGCAAATATAATGGTTGGAAAATGATTTTTACAATTTGAAAAATATCTATTGCGGAGAAAAAAGAATTCGGCTTTTTTATAAATTTCTGCGTAAGATCTATAGTCTTTTGGCCTGTGGGGTGTAAGTAATTATCCCTGATTAAATAATGATCCGACGAAAAGATATGTTCTTCCCAAAATGCTTAAACAGAAAAGACCTGTGAGATGACTGGCAAATGTGATAGGTTGGCTCTACTTTTGCCTTCTTTAAGACGGATTCTTGCTACAAACCAAACTTTCTTTCAAAACCATCTTTTAAAAAGAAGTTGAAATGGTTGATGCTGGGTCGTTGCGTTGTGCAGGAATCTGCATTGCTTTTATTGAAGCCGCTAAATATAGAGTGAAGAAGGCTAGTTTTTACATTCGTATTAAAGGATGAAGATGCTTCGTTAATACTGCTTTTGCAGGCTACAAACGAAAACAAGATTGTAGTGAATATAAAAAACTTACGCATAGCTTTTGTTATTGCACGTCAAAGATAGTTTTTTTTTGAAATTGGCGATATTCTGCGCAATTTTTTCGGTAAGTGGTTTTATATATAAAACTAGTTATCGAAAAAAGGCTTAACATTGCTGCTGTTTTTAAAATGCAAATGGCAGATTTATGTATGCAGTAGTAGATATTGAAACGACAGGAAGTCCAGCAAAAAATAACGGTATAACGGAGATTGCGATTATTTTATATAATGGAAATGAGGTAGAGGAGAAATATGAAACACTTGTCAACCCTAGATTCCCTATTCCTAAATATGTAGCGAAACTTACGGGTATAAGTAATGATATGGTGGCAACTGCGCCTTATTTTGAAGAGGTTGCAGCGCATATTTATAATTTGTTAAAAGATCGTGTATTTGTAGCGCACAATGTAAGTTTCGATTTTCCTTTTGTGCAACATTTTTTGGGGGCAGCAGGATATAATTTAACTGCACCTGTTTTATGTACACTTGATTTAAGCAGGAAAACCTTCCCTAATTTTGAAAAACATGGGTTATCTTCTATTTGCGAAGAATTAAAGATAGATATGAAAAGCCATCACCGTGCGGGTGGTGATGCGATGGCTACGACAATATTACTGGATATGATTATTAAAAATGGAGGAGAGAAACTGGTGAAATCTCTCATCGCAAGATGATGAATGACTCAACAGATGCTGTTATTCCAGATCTTTTTTCTCTACCGTTTCTATTCTTACCGCATAGTCGTTCGGATAAATTCGTCTTCCTCTAATTAAAGCGTTGGCACGAGTGAAAGCCGCTCCAAAATATAAAATGATGGCTGAATAATAGATCCAAGATAGAATAATGATAATAGAACTTGCTGCGCCAAAAGTGTTATTAATACTGCTTTTTTGCAGATAATATCCAATTATAAATCTGCCCAACATAAATAAAATGGCGGTGGTAATGGCACCAATAAAAATATCGCGCCATTTAATTTTCGCATCGGGTAGTACTTTAAAAATAGTAGCGAATAATATTGTTGTAGTAAAAAAAGTAATGGCGATATTAATGATATAAGAGAAGAAAACGGTGGTTTCTGGAAATATACGATTGAATTTATCCATGAATGCTGCGAGTACTGCATTTACCAACAGGGAAACTAATAAAATAAAGCCTAGACTTATTACAAGAGAAAAACTCAGAAGCCTATCGAGGATCAATTTCAACCAACCTTTTTTAGGTTTAGCACGTACACGCCAAATAATGTTGATTGAACTTTGTATTTCTGTAAAAATACCTGTAGCAGAGATCAACAAGGCAATAACGCCAATGATTTGCATAATTGTTCCTTGGTGGAGCGAAATTACATTTTGAATAACAGTTTGTATTTGCGCTGCCGCCCCATCTCCAACGAAAGCGCGTATTTGCTGGAATATATAGCCTGAAGGTTTTTTGCTCGCAAAAATGGAGGTCAGTGAAAGTATAATAACCAGCATTGGAGCTAATCCAAAGATGGTATAATATGCCAAAGCGGCACTCATGCGTAAAATATTAAGCGCGGCAAAGTCCCTGACGGTTTCGATAAATGCTTTTACAATATGCTTCAGTTCTTTAATCATTGTAATTTTTCATTATTCAAATGACGATTGGCATCTCGGGTGTTTTTCTTTTCAAAATTTTTCTGTAATGCTTCTGTCAAGTCAATTCCCGTTTGATTGGCAAGGCAAAGTAAGACCCATAACACGTCCGCCATTTCATCGGAAAGGTTTTTATTTTTGTCATTATCCTTGAAGGATTGTTCGCCATAAGTTCGCACTACCAGTCTTGATAATTCGCCAACCTCTTCCATTAATATTCCTAAATTAGTTAGCTCGTTGAAGTAACGTACACCGGTTGTTTTGATCCAATCATCTACTTGTTGTTGCGCTTGTGCTATTGTCATTTTCTTAATTTGATTATCGAGGTTTTTCAAAATTCGCAAATTTTCCGGCTATTAAATTTAATTTATTCCCTGTTTTTCGTGTCTATCCAGATAGTTACAGGTCCATCATTGAGTAAAGATACTTTCATATCGGCACCAAAAATACCTGTTGCAATTTGCGTTCCTAAGTCTCTTTCAAGTTGTGCAATCATTTTTTCGTACAATGGAATTGACATTTCTGGTTTTGCTGCTTGAATATAGGATGGTCTGTTTCCTTTTTTCGTGCTGGCATGCAAGGTAAACTGACTCACAAGCAAAATATTTCCATTGCAATCTTTTAAGGACAGGTTCATAACGGAGTTGTCATCGTTAAAGATTCTAAGATTGACAATTTTATTACTCAGCCATTGAATATCTTTTTCTGAATCAGAAGTTTCAATTCCTATAAAAATCAATAGGCCACTATTTATTCTCCCAATAATTTTATTTTCGACTTCCACAGAAGCCCGAGAAACTCTTTGAATAAGTGCTCGCATAAATTTGTTTATTTTTGTAAAATAGCTACGAAGTTACGTTGTTATAAAGATGTGTTTTCTCAATTCAATTTTAATTTCTCATTCGCACTTTATATTTTTATGATGGATATCACTTCTGAAATAATTTTTAAGACCGCACGTAGTGGTGGCAAAGGTGGTCAAAACGTGAATAAGGTAGAGACGATGGTGGAAGGTCGTTGGCAAATAGAAGAATCCACTTTTATCAATGAAGAACAAAAACTTGTTTTATTTGCTAAACTTTCATCTCGAATAACCAAAGATGGTTGTTTATTGGTAAAATCACAGGTAGAAAGGTCTCAATTAGCCAACAAGGAATTAGTGGTAGAGAAAATGAACAGTTTGGTAAACAATGCATTAATCAAGAAAAAAGCACGCCTTGCTAGCAAGCCGACTAGGGCGTCGAAAGAAAAAAGGCTGGAAAGCAAGAAAATACAATCTTTAAGAAAACAGAACAGAACAAAGTTTAATGATTTTGAATAATTAAATGACAATATGTTGAATTCGTAATTATATGACCAACCATAATTCATAAATCAAAAATATAGTCCTTACTTTTGATGCAAAATTTTCAAACTTGAGTGGTATAAAACAATTAGCTGGACAAACGGTTTGGTATGGTTTGAGTAATATCGGAGGAAAATTCCTTAATTATTTAACTGTTCCGATTGTTACATATTTAGTAGGGTCACGTGTTGGGATGGCGCAGGTGGGGTCATATAGTGTCTTATACTCTTGTATCGCTTTTTTAAATATTGTTTTTACATATGGCTTTGAAACGGCTTATTTTCGTTTTTCTAATAAGGAAGGTATCAGCCAGAGATCGTTATTTCAAACCGCGTTTACTTCTCATATTATAAGTACGCTTTGCTTTGGTTTGCTTCTCTTCTTATTTCGTGCACCGTTGGGTAATTTTGTTGGAGTAGATGGACACTATATATATATATCTTGGTGTATAGCCATTATTATTTTTGATACTTTATCGGTAATACCGCTTGCCAAGTTGCGCAAAGAAAATAGGCCCCGAAAATATGCCTTTGTAAACCTTGCGGGTATTTTTGTTTATGTAGCGCTTAATGTTTTATTCCTGGGTGTTTTTCCGAAAATAAAGACTGGGTTTATTCATGATTGGACAATCCATCAGACTGTTGAAGGGTTGCTGCTTCAAGCAAATATCGCGCAAGCAGTAGTTACCTTCCTGTTATTGTTTAAGGAATGGATTGGGCTTAAATTGGAATTTAGCAAAAGTCTCTGGAAGCAATTGTGGCGTTATAGCTCTCCTATGATTATTGGTGGGCTTGCCGGAATGACTAACGAAGTAATGGATAGGTTGATGCTTCAAAAGTTATTGCCATTATCCAAATCAAGCGCAGACATACAGGTAGCTATTTATGCAAATTGTTACAAGCTGGCGATTTTTGTTACCTTATTTATTTCAGCATTTAGAATGGCAGCGGAACCCTTTTTCTTTAATAAGTCTAATGATGCAAATGCACGCCCTATTTACGCCCGAGTAATGAAATGGTTTGTCATTACCCTAGCTATTGCTTTTTTATTCACTGCATTATTCTTGGACGTTTTACAATATATTTTGGGACCAAACTATCGTAGTGGTATCGGTGTTGTTCCTATCTTACTGGGGGCTAATTTGTGTCTGGGTATCTATTATAATCTGGCTATCTGGTACAAGTTGGTAGATAAGATGCGCATAGGGATGTTCATTACTTTGTTTGGCGCGTTTATTACACTAGTTGGCAACTATTTTTTTATTCCAAGATATGGATATTATGCTTCGGCATGGACTACCTTTATTTGCTATTTTGTAATGATGATTATTTGTTACCTGCTAGGACAGAAGAAATTTCCTATTCCCTATAATGTCAAAAAAATATCGGCTTATTTGATCTCAATGTTGATTCTGTTTTTTATTCATCAGGGTGTTGCTTCACTTACTGAAAGCATTATGATACGTGTATTATCGGGCGTTGTACTGATGGGTCTGTTTTTACTATTGGTATTTAATGCAGAGAAAAAAGAGTTGCGTTCGATGCCGGTAATTGGCAAGTTTATTAAATAGAAAAAAACACATATATGCTGAAGAAACTTCAAAAAGAAACCTTTCAGTTTTTGAAAATATTAAAAGACAATAATAATCGCGAATGGTTCGCTGCGAATAAAGACAAATATTTAGCGGCCAACGAAGATTTTATAGGTTTTATCGCTTCCCTGATAAAAGAGATCGCAAAGTTTGATCCTTCAGTATCCTTGTTAGAAGCGAAATCTTGTGTTTTTCGCATTTATAAAGATGTACGTTTTTCAAAAGATAAATTACCTTATAAAACCAATTTTGGGGCGGCAATTTCTCCAAGGGGCAAGGGCAATGGTTTTGCTAATTATTACTTTCATCTTGCGCCCGAGGGAAGTTTTTTGGCAGGGGGTGCCTATATGGTAGACCCCAAAGCTTTAAAATCAATCCGTCAGGAAATAAGTTATAATGGAAGGGAGTTTTTGAAGATTATTCAGAACAAAAAATTCCGGGAATATTTTACACTAGATGGAGAAAAATTAGTGAATGTTCCCAGGAATTTTGACAAAGAAGACCCAATGGGGGAATACCTAAAATACAAGCAGTTTGTCATGTATCACGCTTTGGATGAAAAAGAGGTTTTCTCTGAGAATTTTATCGCCTATTGCACTAATATATTTAAGACAATGGTTCCTTTCAACGATTTTTTGAATACAGCAATGATGGATATCTCTTAAGTTTTATGTTTGGATGAAGAGAATTTAATAGGAAGAGCAGATTTGGAAAGGTACATTTCGACGAATAATAGGCAAAAGAACGGGATATTTCATGAGAGGAATTAGTTAAAGTACGCATTACTAAACCTATCACGTTATATAGGCATATTAACTGGGTAAAAATAATTGCTTTGTAGCTTACTCGTACTAGCTATGATCAGATGAGAGGTTGTCGAATATTTTTTATGGATGAAGAGTGTTTTCTATTCTTAACTATTCTGCTTCTTAATAAAATAATAATCTTTTTATGTATTTTAATCATTTAACTTTGATAGAATCATTTTAACGGTTCCATCAAATGAGAACAATTGCCTTTATCCTCGTAATCGGGATATGTTTACAATCCAAAGCC
>NZ_JBNQGD010000123.1:0-14594 GCF_050436765.1 Arachidicoccus sp.
TGATAGCGCGATGCCCTTCAAAATTCCCTACCACCAAATGATATTGAGTTTTATCATCGCTAAATTGCAGCAGAGCCGACCGGCTGATATGCAGGTTGACATTACTTTTTAAAACAATAGGTCCGGTCATCCACATACCCCGTGGAACCAAAACTATGCCACCGCCTTTTTCACTGCAGGCCGCAATGGCTTTGTTGATACTAATTGTATTTAGGGTAACACCGTCGTTTTTTGCACCATAACTGACAATATTAAAAGTATCTTTTTTAAATTCAGGTTTTTCGATAACGGGTAAATTGTCCCACGAATATTTGTCTTGCTGCGCGATGGAATGATTCGTTATCAAAATTGCACATGCCGCGAAAAGAGAAAATAATTTTTTTTTCATTGATAAATATTCTATTTGTTATTCTTTAATCTTTGCAGTGAACTTGTTTTTTTATTTTTCAGAAATGAATAATGATAAGAGATGAAATTGCCACGTCGTTCCTACCTCACGATTCAATGAGAATGTAAAATTTTTTTTAAACAAAAACCTATTATAAACACTTGGCCATTCTGGTTGTTCCGCAGTGCGTTTACAACCACTGGTAAAGACGAATTTGTTATCTATTTTATTTTGCAGCTTAAAAATCTGTATTCATCTTTCATTCGGGATGCACTTTGCTAATATCCCGAACAGCTTTAAGTTATTTTTAATCGCGCGAACGAACAATAATAACATCCTGCGCCCTGTTTGCAGGCGTTACTTTTAGTTTGGAAACTTTTCCTTTTTCTACATGCCCTTCGACAATGGTATTGTAAGGCGCATGCAATTTAAAATCGGCTGTCCAGTCTTTAGGCCAAGCGGGTGTTAGCCGGATATTTTTCCCGTCGCATTGCATCAGCATGTTTTGAAGCGTTATCATACCATCTCCGCCATTGTCCATATCCGCAATATAATCGTGCGCCGATTTCCAAAACCATTTAAAATGCTGATCACCGTAATTGGTAAATTCTGCGATAGCTGCTTTGCTCGCTTCGCTCGTTAACCCGAGTATAGAAGACTGCGTTCCATCTTGTCCCCAGCAGGTATTTTGCGGCGCTCGGCGCGCGAAATAGGTTCTTCTTGCCAATTCTAAATCAGGTTTGCCTACACCGTAAAGTCTATATGGGAAAACAGTATATAATTCAGGATTTTCAGAGTTGCCTCTTTTACCATACTTCTGCGCAGGAAGTATGACTAATGCTCCATCAGGGTCGCTGGGCGCTAATGCAGGGATCGGTATCTTACCTTTTGTAGTCCTACCAACAGGAATTTCAGGTAGATCGTGCAGCACTTTTTGCCATTTAGTTCTCTGTTGTTGTGTTGTCATATCTTCGGGTAATGCCAACAGCCGGGGCAATATACTTTTCAACCCTGCAATGTCCGGCGTAGGATTGACGGCATCTAACTGATAGGTTTCGAGCGACTGAGTCGGCTACATATAGATCTTTCCGTTTGCATCGCGCTTCCTGTGCTGATCATAGTAAGTAACAATTGCATCGGCAAACGGAACGACTGTATTTTTCACATAGTCTTTATTGCCGTAATAATCGTATTGATCGAGTAACTGGCTAATGACTTCCAGCGTTCCCTGTATATGGTATCGCTGCCAATGGCTTTGAATTACATTGGTAGGGTTATGTTCACCAAAATCGCCCATGCGGGGAAGTCCCCAGAAATACATCGTTTCGGGATAACTCGCACCACCATGTTGATAATAAATCTTGTTTCTTGCTTCAGCAAATTTCAGACGTTTAGTATACATAGCAAACCAAGGCTTGATCAAATCGGTGTCGCCCGTAGCAATGAGCGGCCAATACAACAGGCGATTGTTTTGATTCCAATAGCATTCGCCCCAAGCACGGTAATCGGGATTATGCTCCTCTTTTGTTTGTTTAAAACCTGCGGGGATATTGTGTCCAACCGTAAATGCCCCTCCATTAAACTTCACCGGCATTTCGCCACGTGAAGAACAAGCCATCATATAACGCTGAATGGCATAACCGTCATTTACTTTTTGCGCATCGTCCGGACCGCTAACCTTAATAAAACTTCTGTCCCAAAAATTTGCCCACCAGCGATCATGCGCGAGAACCATATTAGTTATCTTCATAGCTTCTATCCTATTGGTCATTTGATTTATTTCTTTCAACCAGATATCAGGCGCATTTGTTAGCGTATCGGTCAAGGCAATAATATCCAATTGTTGCGCGTTTGTCGGCCGAGCTGAAGCAACTGTACTATCATTCCTGGCTATCACTGCACGCCCGGTGATCATTGCGCCGAAACAACGATGATATAAAGGATCGCTGAACTGACCGATCAAACTTTCCAAATGCTGCTGTTTGAGCGTATAAGGATAATAGCTGTCTACATCAAAATGACACCATGCAATGCGGTTGTTATTTGCAGGAAACAGCACATCGGGTTTTAATCTTGCAGCTTTATCGCCCGACATTATTTCCTTGCTAGCCTGTAAATCAATTTTATCGGAAGGCTCTATTTTTCTCCATGGATCAAAAACTGCCACCAACTGTCCTTTCTGTACCAAATTTGCCTGCACATGTACAACAGGATTGTTAGCATCGGCCCAAAGCCTTACCGTATTATTTCCCTTTTTAATTTCGATTGTGCCATTTTGAAAAAATAATGTCTGTGTAATTCCAGTTGTATCGGCAAAAGGATTCGGCGTAATGCTGATACGCACGCGGCCTAATTTTAATAAAGATGCGTCTTCCGCCCAGGCATCTGCTTTGCCTATTAACAGAACAATGTCGCCGTTGTTTTCCGTCCAGGCATTTACCGCAATATCTCCATTACCAAAAGGCATTGCATCGTTTTCATTTTTTCCTAAACCCTGCCACACAAGATTGGCAACAGGACATATATTTGCTTTTGACTGGGCTGACAGGGTATTTATCGATAACAC
Source organism: Arachidicoccus sp. (assembly GCF_050436765.1). Taxonomy (NCBI): domain Bacteria; kingdom Pseudomonadati; phylum Bacteroidota; class Chitinophagia; order Chitinophagales; family Chitinophagaceae; genus Arachidicoccus; species Arachidicoccus sp. Next base: position 2,955 of record NZ_JBNQGD010000123.1, read on the forward strand.
TGTAATTACGGCGCAGCAAATCATTTGCCTGAGTTTGATAAACATGGTTTTATTTTTTTGAGTTTAAATTTTTATTTAACCACAGAGAGTTTTACACAGCATTCGCAAGATCTGTTCGTTTTATAATTTAGTTCATTCTGTGATTCGTATTACTGTGGCTGATAAAATTATTCATTAACCTGGATATTGTATTTTCTACTGTGCCAGCCCTGTTATGAGGTTGATTCCTGTAATAGTAGAAGCAGATGTACTTACAAATGCGTTTCCATTTCTAACAGTTATTTTGGAACCATTGATAAATGCAGCGCTATCTACATTATTCATTTTCATTCCGGTGGTCGCAGAGATATTTACATTATCAAAAAAAAGATCCTTCATGTGCATTTCCGGTACAGACCATAGTAACCCGGCGCTATTGGAACCTGTTATTGTAAGATTTTTAAGCATTATATATTTCCAAACAGGCGTAGTAACTGTAACAGGCTGTCCCGGATCGGCTGTTGCCGTTGCCGGAATTGTATTATCTGGATAATATTCACATATATTAATAGGAATACCAACTTTTGTCATCGTTAGATTTGAATAAGTCAGATAGGCTACTATGCCACTGCGGTCACGACTGGATTTAATATGAACGCCATTATCGGTGCTATCGAAAGTACAATTGTTCACGTAAATATGATCGATATTCGAAGTATAGCTACCAATAGAAAGACCATGCCCTCGGCCGAATTTACAGCCTGTAATGGTTACATATTTCGTATTGTTGTTCATCGCGATATTATCATCTCCGCAACTGATATTACAGTTCAGAATATTGACATAAGGCGACCAGACATCGATGCCATCCGTATTTGGAGAATTGGGAGGAGACATTAAAGTAACGCCCGAAATGGTAACATTCTTATTTCCCCTATGAACACTAATATGCGAATTAGGCGCATTTTGTATGGTAATATCGGCAACCTCAATTGTATTTGCATTGTCGAAATTAATCATTGCAGGCCTGGCAATACCGGCGGTTGATTTGGTCGCATTGTAGGCAGTCCACCATGCAGCGCCCTGTCCGTCTATCATTCCCTTACCGCTGACTAATACATTGGTTGAGCTACTCATATCTAAAAATGCAGCAAGAGATGCTGTGCCTCCCGAACCCGGGTAAGTATTATAAGCCAGTACTTTTAACACAGCTCCGTCAGAAATCTGTAATCCTACATTACTCTTCAATTTTAATGGCCCGCAATTAAATATACCTGCCGGAACAACAACCGTTTTGCCTCCGACTTTTGTGGCCGAATCGATCGCTTTTTGAATAGCGGCGGCGTTATCCGCTGCAGTTGTAGACGCGCCAAAATCAGTAATAACAAAGTTGCCTGCAGGAATTTTCGGAACAGCAATGGAGTCGCCCCAATTTGTTGGATAAGCAGGCGGTATTAGCGTAGAATCTTTTGGCGGATTGTTTTTAATAATCGACGAATCTGGCTCGTTCACCGTAGGAGATGAAGCCGTTGCTTTTTTACAAGAAATAGACGACAATAAGATTGCCGATAGCATTAAAAATAAACACGCGCTTTTTCCCATTTATATAATTTTTACGTTTTTTAATTTCCGTGAAATACAATCTAAAGCCAGGATAAGAACTTATGGGTATTTATACCTATCCGACTTTAAAAAAGATGACGAAATTTCACAAATACAAGATAATAAGAGAACCTCTGAATACAGGAAGTTCTCCTATTATTATCAAAGCCTATTGCCACCAGCGAGGATCTCCTGCCGTGCCTATACCGCCAAAACCCGAACCAGATTTTAATGTGAAGTCACCATTGGCCGGATCGACAAATATTGCCGTCGCGGGTCCGTTAAATATGGTAATATCTGGGAAATCCTGCGACATCGTCATTTCATTAGTTCTATAACTTCCGGCAAAAGAACCGGTATATGTTAAGCTGAAAGCCTTTAATTTGCTGCCGTTATTCGTTCCTGCGATAATGTTATTAGCTGCCTCGAAAGTAATCGGCTCGTGAGCAGCTTGGTCGAAAAGAATAAACTGATTAAGGGCAACGGACTGATTATAAATGGTGTTGTTATTTACTGCTAAGAGTTTAACCACAGTTCGTACATCCATTATTTGTGTTGAAGAATTGATTATTGTATTATTTGTCAGTTTGATAGAATCCAGTGTAATTGATGGTCCGCCAATATTAAGAACGCCATAGCCCCCGATATTATGCAAAACACTATTATTAATATTTATCTGCCCTATTTGCACTATTTTATTCTGAACACGTGCTACGCTTCTGAAATTAGAAATAATACAATTGTCGAAATCGTACTCCTCTACCTGCATATTATCGGTTGCGATATTAATCAGATAATTACTTGTACCGCCGACTAATATCAGGTTTTCAAAGATCATTTTTCCAAAGATAGCATCTGTAAGCCTTGCTTCGCTGATATTTACTGTTGCGGGCAATCCGTCTCTGCCATCAACACTATTTTCCCCTGTAAAACTAATGTTGGATAACCCTGCAGGAAGAATAAGCGTACCTAGATTGTATGTTTGTCCGCCTTTGAATAATAGTGTGATGTTTGGCGTCCCTTGCGCGATAGCATTTGCCACCAAAGAATCAATATTATCACCGGGGTTTACGGGGATAATTACGGCACCTTGCAACCCGGTTGTTTTTACTACCAATGTTCCCCTGACCACATCGTTTTTATAAATAACAAGCTTATAATTCGTTCCGGCGCTTAGACCGGTTATATCCAGCGATCCGGCTTGCTTATCGGCTGCAGTCAGCATTATTTGTTGTAGCTGCTCATTTGTTGAGTTGTTATAAACCGTAATATTCGTCACGCTGTCCGTTGGCGTCCAATTTACTTTGATATGGTCGGTAGAAACTTCCGAGCCGGTAAACAATTGCTCGGCAATCGTTTTAAAATACAATTCCGAATAATTAGATTCTAAGCCGGTAGTTGTATCCACACATTTCATACGCACGGAATAGCCGGTAGTCCCATCCAAATCACCAAATGTAGTGTGGTACAGCACTTTTGTAGGCGTAGTGGACGGAGCGAAAGGCGTTAAGGTATCCGCCAATATTTCTACCCTTTTTACAATGTTTTTAAATTCCAGGCTATCCTTGCTAAACTCAAAAATATATTTGGTCGCAGATATCGATTGCGTATAACTTAACTCTACCGATGTCGCATTTGCGGTTGACAAAGCAAATGTCAGTGGCGTAAACAGGCGAGCCTGTGACGGATCAACGGGCCAGTCGTTTACTTTCTTTATACAACTCGTCGCTGATGTGGCAATAAGTACAAATGCTATTAGTTCCAAAAATAATTTTTTCATCCGTATAAATTTTTCGTTTGCTGCTTTGCAGCGATTATTTTGGTCGGATGGGACTCCGCCTTCATATTCTCTTGCGTGAGAGAAAGTTGTTATGCTACGTTTCATCTGTTTAATTTTTGTGCTGCTTCACAGCGATTCTTGCTACATAATCATCGCGTTTATACCGACAGGTTAATAACCATAAGAGTTTTGTATTTTACCATTTGATTGATAAATGTCCTGATAGTAGACGGCGTAAGGATATCTGTAATAAACCGAACCGTTACCCATAGGATATTTTGCCAAAGCGGCTTGAATATCCGATCCATTGGAAAGAGTTCCGAGAAAATTTGAATAATTATAGGACGGATATAGACCCGTTCCCGCCGTTAAAACACGTATCGGCCAAATCACATAATTGGAAGTAGGCAATGGATTGGTCAAAGGCTTAAGCGCGCTTTTAGGGAACCATGAAACGGACGAATATGGCGCTCCTGGGTTTGCAGGAAGATCCCCGTAATAATTGACCGATGCAGGATCTATAAATTCATTACCAGCCTGGTACTTATAATAAACAGTCTGAGGAAAATTTGTAGGCTGATATGTTTTATCAAAAATGGTTACCGGCACTTTATCGTCGAACATCAAACATAATGTTTTTTTCATAGTTTCGATTTTATCGTATAATAATCCCCACCTGATTAAATCCTCTTTACGAATAGACTCGCAACCAAATTCCCATGCCCTTTCATTCACAATCGCCTTAAAGAAATCGGGATCGTAAGCCGTAATCCTTGGAGAACCTGCACCGAATGCTCTTTCACGCACTTTTTCCAATGCCTGGCGCCCGGTCATCCCACCGGCTAGTGGATTGGCTACGTCCGGCCCATACAATTCATTCATCGCTTCCGCATACATCAACAAAACATCGGAATAACGCATCAATATCCAATTGATACCCGTAGCAATTCTTGAATTAGCCGTTTTTTGCAACGCAAGAAATGCCGGAGAAGTCCAGTAAATCCGCCATTTTGCGAAAGACACACTCATTGGGTTGGTTCCCATTGCTTCTTTATTATCGGATGTATAATTAAACCAAGTTAAAGTTGCATCTCTTCTTGTATCTGTCGAATCAAAAGAATAAAAATAATAAGCAGTAGATGTTACATAACTACCCCCAAATCCCCTCGTGCCATATTTCGTATTTCCTGCAACAGTGTAGCCCATCAAAGAACCAATGTCACCGTTATTTCCCATTCCAAACGCCACTTCAAACAGGTTTTCGTTGGTGGGATTCGGAAGCTGTCCGCAAACTTTCTGCCATATATCTATATAGCTCGGGTCTAATTTATGCGGATTTTGAGCGGAACCAATCATGGAAGCGGTAGTATCTGCAGCAATTTGATAATAGTCTTTCCAGTTCGAAGGGCGTCCTACATAAAAACCGCCTTGTTCAGGAATGTTTGGATTATGTTCCGCCTTGGAATCCGGGAACCTATTGCCATCTCTCAACGACCAGCCGCCTGCAAACAAAGATACTTTTGCCAATAAACCCATTGCATACCCTTTTGTTATACGTTCAGCAGTACCATATTCCGTATTAGCGCCCAGCCAGGGTAAATAATTTATTGCTTCCTGTAAATCCTGAACGATATAATGATAAATAGTATCAATGTCAACGCGCCCCATATATACATTAGACAAGTCGGATTTCGATGTTTCTCTTTTAAAAGGGACAGCACCCCAATATCGAACTAGGTTGAAATATGCCAAAGACCTCATGACAAGCGCTTCCCCCAACAACGGTTTCATCTGAGCTGCTGAGCTTTCCAATATCGGAGAATTTCTGATACCGTCAACAGCGGTAGTAGATAATTCTGCGAAATCATATAAGGAGGCCCACTTTGTAGTGGCATTATAAATACTGCCGTAGAAATTGCCCGGGCCTGTATCTGAACTTGTGGAATTGTACCCCGATTCCGTAAATGTACCGTTGCATTCTATATCGGATACTCCTTGCCAGTTAACAGAAAGCTTTTGTCCGTAAATATATGTATCTGTCATTTTTCCGTATAAGCCCATTACAGCAGCCTTTGCCAAAGACGGCGAGCTGTAAACGGTTTGAGAGCTCAGAGAAGAGGGTGACGAGGTGTCCAGGAATTTCTTACAAGAAGAAAGTCCCAAAAAAGACACGGCCGAAATTATTAAAAATATTTTTTTCATCTGTTTATTTTTATCGTTTTTTAATGGTCAGATGGAATTCGCCAAATAATCATCGCTTTGAGTATGCAAAGCTCTTACAGCTCATTTCACCTGCATATATTTTTTAGAAGGTAACATTTAGACCAAACAATATTTTCCTCGCTTTCGGATAGGCAGAATAATCCACACCTTGTGTAAGCGGACTGTTCCTTGTGCTTACTTCGGGGTCTTGGCCTGAATAGCGTGTCAATACAAAAATGTTATAGCCAGCCACATAGCATCGTAGATTTTGCACGAAGAATCTTTTGGAAATATTAGACGGTAAGGTATAGCCTAATGTAACATTGCTCAAGCGCAGGAACGAACCGTCTTCTATAGCCCAATCCGTTGGTATGGTTGCATTAGCCATCATCGGACTCCAGATTTTTGCATTTTTATTTAATTCTTCGAACAATGCAGGATTGGCATAAGTCCCGAACATGATATTGTTGCCCGTCGCAGGATCAATGATAGTGAACCTGTTCTTTAAACTCATAATAGTACTTATATTCTGGTATCTTTTGGAACCCGAATAAGATGTATTATCAATTTTATCAGCATTGTAAATGTCATTGCCCACAGTGTAGTTGAACATCGTTGTTAAATCGAAGCCTTTGTAAGTAGCGTTAAAAGAAAAACCGCCTGTATATTTAGGCTGTGCATGCCCGATCACTTTTCTGTCTTCATCTGGAGAAATATAAGTATCGTTGGCATCCGTCTGTTTAAGCTTTTTCAACTTCATGTGCCCAGGCCCGAAATAATTGCCGGAATAAGTAAGTACTTTGGTGACATCAGGCACTCCCGGCTTAATTACCCATTTTTGTTGATTGGGGTCAAAATTAAAATCGTCAAAACTGTAAAAGCCATCGCTTACATATCCGTACATCAATCCAACCGGCTGTCCTACGATTGCCCTGTAATCGTCCGCGCCAACATTAACTCCCCAGTTAGAGTTTACTATCATGGTGTCTGCACCGTTCAGCGACAATACTTTGTTTTGGTTAAATGCTATATTAAATGCAGCAGATAAACTAAAGTCTTTTTTCTGGATTATTTCAGCATTAGCCGAGAACTCCAACCCTTTGTTTCGCGTGCTTCCTATATTCTGGTATTGTGTTGTATAACCTGAATTGGAAGGTAAAGCGACACCGAGTATCAGATTTCTCGTAGTATTATCATACAAATCCAATGAGAAGGTGATCCTGTTTTTAAACAATCCTCCGTCGAACCCTAAATTGGCGGAAGTGGTGCTTTCCCAGGTAAGATTTTCATTCTTGAGCGTACTCGATGTCCGGATGGCGCTTTGAGGCATATTATTAAAATAAATAAGCTGGTTGGTTCCAGTAACAGAATTATATTGTTGCCTCCAATAAGAACCAACCCTTGCGTTGCCCACAAGTCCGTAGCTTAAACGCACTTTTGCATCGGACAACCAATTTTTGGTACTTTGCATAAAGGACTCATCCGACAATCTCCAGGCTGCTGCTGCAGCAGGAAAAAATCCCCACTGAATACCGGGAGCAAATACATTTTTTCCATCTGCTCTGCCCGTTAGTGTCAGTATATAGCGCTGATTATAAGTATAATTCATACGAGTGAAGAAGGAAGATGTTCTCGAAGGTTCTCCTATCGTGGTATAAGTAGGATCAGGCGTTCCATAATTCCACATCGCCAATACATTATCTGCCGTAAAATCTATAGGGAAAAACTTGGAACTTATCGCTGTCTGATTCATTTGCGAGCTGCTCATTTCCTGCCCCACCATTGCCGTAACCTGATGTTTGTCTCCGTCGAAATTGAAATTGTAATTCAATACATTACTTACCTGCCACATAGTACCTTTCTGGTCGTTTCTTGTCGCTACCGGTTGACCACCGTTGGCGCTGGATTGCCCTGTTTTATTCAAATAAATATCATCCGTATAATTTTTGTTATAAGCATAGGAACCTTTGGTAGAGAATGTCAAGCTATTAGTAATCTTCCATGTAAGCCCCGCATTAAAAGTCGCATTGAATTGATTTTGCTTTTTATATTCATTGACTATATTATAAATAGGATCATTTAAGGAACTTAATTGTTCCGGCGAAGAAAAATCGGCGTTATCGCCCAAAGCGCCGGCACCTAATGCGGTAAGGCTTTTTACAGGGCCATATTTAATAGCATCTCTCAATTTATTCCCGCTTGATACACTCGGACCGGTAATCGTTGTATTGTACATTCTCGAATTGAAATCGAGGCTTAGTTTATTGCTGATCTTTTTATTGATCTTTGCGCTGAAATAATCGCGTTGATACTGTGAATTAAGCATGACGAAGGTCTCCTGATCATGGGTGTATCCAAGATTATAGGTTAAGGATTTATCCCCTCCGCTTAGCCCAAGATTGTAGCTTTGTTGAATACCGGTATTGCCAAATAAGCTATCCTGCCAATTGATTCCGGGTTTTGATTTGTAGATATCTACATCATCCCAATTGCCGTACGCCCCAAAGAAACTTGCATTAGGAGCAGGATCAAGTTCTTTCTGATAATATACAAATTCATATGGATCCAAAACATTGGTCAATCTATAAACATTACTCAATCCGACATACGTGTTAAAGTTAATTTGGGGCTTCCCCGCACTCCCCGATTTAGTAGTTATTAAAATAACACCGTTTGCCCCTTGAGCCCCATAAATGGCTGTTGACGCTGCATCTTTCAAAACATCTATACTAAGGATATCCTGCGGCGCAATATTATTGATATTAGGTACTTGAAAACCATCTACGATGTACAAAGGCGAATTATCTTGTGTGATAGAACCACCGCCGCGCACGCGTACGTTAATATCCGCATCGGGGGAGCCTTCTGTAATTGTAACATTAACACCGGGTAAACGTCCCTGAATAGCAGTTAATACAGAAGTTGCCGGAAGATCTTTGAGCTTATCTTCATTAATGGAAGATACCGCGCCTGTAAGATCTTTTCGTTTTACGGTTCCGTAACCAATCACTACTACATCATTAAGACCATTCACTTCCTCTTTCATTTTTACATTAAGGGAGTCTTGTCCTTGAGCCAAAACGCGTTGTTCAAAAACATATCCGGTCATCGTAAAAGAAATTGTCTGTGGTCTTTTGCCATTAACGTAATCCAAAGTAAATTTTCCAAGCACATTGGTAAAAGTGCCTTTAATTGTTGCACCTTTTGCATCTTTAGCAATAATTGAGACGCCCTGTAAAGGATCGCCCTTATCGCTGGTAACCAACCCAGTGACTTTTTGTGAAAAAGCTGCCACCGAGATTCCAAGAAATGTCAAAAAAAGAAACATTTTTTTCATACATGCAGATTTAAATTTTAGAAGAAATACAGGATAAAATAACTGCCATTTGTTTTTTCAATCCTTCATTTAACTGTGAGGCGAGTCGAAGCAAATATCGTCATGTTCTGTACCAGACAAATCTAGCCAGAGTGGATCCATAACAGGTTCAATTCTTCGGAAAAATGGTTCGAATTTTCGGAGTATGAAAAAAATATATTTGATAATCAAATAAAAATAAATTAAAATAAAATTAAATATATTTATTGGATGAAAAAATTCTACTTATAGACAAAAGCAGTCATCAGAGGAGTTGCAACATTTGTATCGCAGATCCCCACAGTAAGTGCGTAAGGATATTTCACCCCCTATCACAAACATTTTATGTGCTTAGAAGGTCTGCCCGGTTAAGATGTTGCTAGCCTAGCTATCCCGCCTGCAGGAAAAACGCATAAATAAATGAATGAATGATTGATTGTTTGATTAATTCATTGGTTACAAAAAGCAGGATGGATGTCACGTGAAAATGATTTAAACTGAAGCCTCGATCTTGTAGCAATTTTTATAACAGAGCGTAAAACCCAGAGGTCTTTAGCCAGTGGGATGTAGGCGACAAACGCTAACCCTGATTAAGGATATTCGCACGAACAGTTCACAACTGAGACAGTTTGGATTTTGAAATGCTGGAAGGAGAAATGTTATATTTTTCCCTGAAACAGGTGCTGAAATATTTAGGATTAGTAAAACCGGTCATATATGCTACTTCAGAAATATTATAGCCTCCACTTTCCAAATACTCCTTGGCACGTTGCAGCCTTGTATCCCTTACAAATTCGACAGGTGTAAGTCCCGTAAGACTTTTAAATTTTTTATAAAAGGTGTTATGCGTCATATTTAAATGCGCTGCGGTCACCTCAATATTAAAAGCCGGCTCATTCATATTGTCACTAACTATTTTCACTACTCGTTTGAGAAACTCTTCGTCCCGGGATGTAATTAAGACCTTCTCTGGTTTTAAGTCAGGGGTTTTACCACTTATCATTTTCTGAAATAGTGTAGCCCTTTGACGAATAAGATTTTTTACAGAGGCCATCAGAAAATCGTTACTAAATGGCTTGGTAATATAATAGTCGGCTCCATAATTTAGCCCCTCTACCTGGCTTTCTACAGAAGACTTTGCACTCAGTAGTACAACGGGTATATGACTGGTCTGTAAATCATTCTTTAGTTTATCAAGCATGGTAATACCATCCATTTTAGGCATCATTATATCGCTAACGATAATATCAGGTTGGATCGTAACAGCCTTTTGCAAACCTTCTTCTCCATCGAAGGCCACTTCCACCCTATAAAACTCACTCAGTTGTCTTTTGATAAAAGAATTCAGATCAACGTTATCTTCGACCAACAGTACCAGTGATGTTTCAAGGTTTATTTGCTGTGGCAAATCAGTGTCTGTTCCATACTCTTCAACCAAGGATATCTCGGGTAAAGTTGGAGGCTTTGTCAAAACATCGTGCCCGTTTTGCTTATTAATATTGCGATCAATAATAAAACAAACAGATAATCCGCCAGTTTTTCGATTAACAGCGGCAATACTTCCTTTGTGAAGCTCTGCAAGCTCCCGGCATAAAGCCAGCCCGATGCCTGTACCTTTTGTTGAATCATTTAATTGACCGCCTCCATTAAAAAGATCAAAGATTTTTGACAAGTCTTCCGGTCTCACACCAGGGCCCCGATCAGCAACGCACACACGAAATGCTTTACCATCCTGAAGCGGCTCTATCACAACCTCTATAGACTTACCTTCAGGCGTAAATTTAAATGCATTACTTAAAAGGTTATAGACGATCGTATCTATTTTTTCAGCATCTACATACGCGAACAAGTTCTCTGAGCTATACTCAGTGTGCAGGCTAATACCCTTGTTTTGAGCCATTGCTAAAAAATGTTGGCAACAGTTATTAACCAAGCCAGTTATATCCGTATAGGAAATGTTCAATTTTGCACTTCCTGCCTGAATTTTTCGCAGGTCCAGTAGTTGGTTTACAAAATGTGCCATCCTGCCAGCGCTCTTTTTAATCACTTCTATATAATCTTTACCTTCAGCAGATAGATGCTCTTTTTTGCAAAGTTGTTCCAGTGGACCAAGTATCAAGGTGAGTGGCGTTCGCAGCTCGTGGGAGACATTTGTGAAGAAATTCAGTTTTAAAGCGGCAAGTTTTTTTTCAAGCTTGATATTATGCTTGAGTCTGAGTGTCGTCAATAACGACCTGCTGATGAATGTTATTAAAGTGATTATTGCAATCACATATAATGTATAAGCCCACCACGTTTTCCAGGGTGCAGGACGCACGATTATAGATAAGGTTCTAAATACGGTATTCGTATATAAATCGGCACGCAACGTTTTTATTTCAAGCAGATATTTTCCGGCGGGAAGATTTGTATAAGTAATTTGTGTGTTCTGGCTGGCGTCGTACCAGATCGAATCAAAACCTTTCAATCGATAAGCGAGAAGTTCTTTACCTGTGAAACGATAATCCAGTAATGCACAATCCAACCTTAAAATATTCTGGTTGTATTTGAGAATAAGCTTGGGCAGGTAGTTAACATCTTTTCCAATATAGTTATCCTTTATTTCTGGTCCTGCGTTTTTATTATTTATCTGCAGGTTAGTAAATACCAGCGACCCAAAAATACGATCATTATTAAAGTTTTGCGGATTGAAATGCAGATACCCCTTGGTCATTCCAATATA
>NZ_JBNQGD010000124.1:0-4421 GCF_050436765.1 Arachidicoccus sp.
TACGCAATCAAAAGATCCCAATATTGTAAAATATATCATTTACTGGAATAATCGAAAGCAACAAATGGAGGTCAGTGCGGATAAATTAAACGATACCCAAAAAGTGATGATTCCAAATTTGGCCGAAGGAGATTATACTTTTGAAATTATAGCTTTTGACAAAGCAGGAAACTCATCAAACCGAGGGACAACTTTAATAAGTGGATCCTCTCTGGGAAATGAATATGCGTCCAATCTATTCATCCGGGGGTTTAGTACGATCAATAGTCAATCAGGATTAATATTAGATTTTGAGCCGGTCGATACTTTGTGTAAAAAGACGATCCTTGAATATAAGAATCTACAAGGACAGCAAGAACAGCGCATCATTTCTGATGTGAATGAAAATCTGGACACACTGATGGATATCGACCCGTCTGTATCATCATTAAAAGTGACAACAGCCTATATGCCTGAAAAGGGCATTGATACCTTTTATGTCAATAAGGATTTCGCAGTAAATTTAGTTGCCGCAAGATATACATGTACCGGCAGTCTGGTGGATTATACGAATGCAGGACTTACCGGCCCTTACCCATGGAATGTGACACTGGAACAAATAACTATTCATCAATTGGCAATATATGATGAAGATTATTCAAAAGGTATATACCACAAGATAAAAAGTGGCACCAGCAATTCTTACTATGGTTCATTTGGCGTTGTTATAAATATGGACGATCAAAATAAAGTGGTCAGTGTTGAAAATAAATATGGCCAGCCGGCCTCAAATGGTCGATCCGGAGAACTTGACTCAACCGGCATTAATAAATTTGATCCCGTTTCTAAGATATTAAAAGTAAAATACTGGATGAATGAAAATGGCAATCATCGTACATTATTTGATGAGACTTTTACAATGAAATAATATTTCTGCAGCGCGAAAATTAAAAATTGCTTATTGAGCTTACATACTTCCGGTTGTACCATGCAGCCGGGAGTTATTTTGTAGTTACGATCAAGTAGATGTTATCATCTTTCTATAGATCATAAAAGTATTTGGAACAGTAAATAATTTTTTTTCAATGGACAATAATATATTCACCCAACATTTGGCTAATGAGAATTTGCAATGCTCAATAGACCACTTGATTTCTATAAAATCTGAAGTAGTAAATTCTGAGAAATCTTTTCCACTTAGTTTTCATCAATATTTTGAGATGGTATTCATTGAAAATTGCATAGGCAGGCGATTTGTTGGCGATCATATAGAGCATTTTGAAGGCACGGAGCTAATATTAATTGGGAATGGGTTACCCCATGCTTTTCAATATCTTAAACCTTTGGACCCCTTACAGACGGCCTCTGTTACCACAATACATTTTTTTCGTGATTTTTTGGGGAAGGATTTGATTGACGGCTCTAACTGGGGGGAATTAGGTCAATTAATTGTCTATGCCGCGAATGGAATTCTTTTTTCTGAGAAGAAAACTTTGGCTAAGGTAAAGCCCTTCATACAACAGATGCTTGATGTAAACGGATTAATAAGAGTTTCTTTATTTTTACAACTTCTCCATCTGCTTTTACAAACAAATTTTTTTAAGATATTAAGTTCGCCTGGCATTAATATTACGGAGGGTTTTGGAGATAAAATTAAGATCAACATCATCCTTACCTATATTTTTAAGAATTTCCGCGAGTCCCTAGCTTTGGAAGAAATTGCTCTAAAAGCAAACATGACTCCTTCTACATTATACCATTTTTTTAGATTGCGAACGGGGAAAACCATCATTCAATTTGTTAAAGAAGTTCGCGTAGGCTATGCCTGTAAATTATTGCTCATGAAACGATACGAGGTAACAGAAGTACTGTATTTATGCGGCTTTACCAATATCTCCGATTTTAATAAACAATTTAAAAAAATAAAAGATATTTCTGCCGATGAATTCGTAAAGCAATATTTTAAAAATTCCTTACCCCTTTAAAAAGAAATAATCGACCTGTTTAAAATTTCTATTTGTTCCCAAAATCAAGATAGATATCTTCTTCACAAATTTTAGATAAATAGATTAAAAAACCATCAATACTTGACAAATGGAAGGTTGGTTAACACCTCAGTTCAGACCTACCTTTAACAAACTATATAAAGCTAATTGCTTGTCTATAAAAATCATCATTAATTAAAACTTAAAGAGAATTCTATGAATCGATTAAACTGGAGGTTTTTTCTTTGGCCTGTTATGTTTTGTTGCTTTATTATTTTTTCAAATCAGCTTTTTGCACAATCTAAAACTATAAAGGCTACTGGAATTATTACAGACGCTAATTCCGTTCCCTTAGTTGGTGCAACTATTAGAGAGACGGGTGGAAGTGCGGCAACTCAAACAAACACTAGTGGACATTTTGAAATTTCAGTTCCACTGAATAGTAAGCTAACCATAAAAATGATTGGGTACAAAATGGCTGTTATAAAAGTGATATCTGAAAATCCTATTTATATTCGACTAGATTCCGCTGCCGCCAATCTTGACGATGTCGTTATAATTGGGTACACTTCACAAAAGAAAGAGCTACTAACGGGTGCGGTAAGTACTGTAAATGTTTCCCAAGCAATGAAAGAATTGCCGGTATCAAGTGCGGCGGATTTATTGGCTGGTAGAGCCGCCGGAGTACGCGTAAGCGACAATCCAGGCAGGCCTGGAACACAAAATTCAGTTTCTATACGCACTGCTTCTTCTTGGAACAGTCAACCTGTTCTATATGTGATAGATGGGATGATTAGGGATGCGGCTACTTTTCAAAATTTGGCTCCCAATGAGATAGAAAGCATGGCGGTGCTTAAAGATGCAGCGTCAGCAGCCATATATGGTGTTCGCTCTGATGGTGGCGTTATTGTCGTTACTACAAAACGAGGAAAGATAGGAACGCCGTCGATTGTTTATACAGTTGGATATTCAGCTGATTTTCCAACGCAACAAGTGCCATTGACAAATTTATATCAATCTGGTTTACTAACCAATCAGATGTATGCAAATGTGAATAGTATTGACCCACGGGTTTCAGCTACTCCACCCCAGGGTACTGCTTGGTCTCAACAAGAACTTGATTGGGCAAAAGCCATACCCGGACAAGGATATGACGCGCTGAAAACAGTATGGAATACTCCTTTCATTATGACGCATGGCATTACCATTTCCGGTGGAAAAGATAAGATAAAATATTTTGCCTCAGCCAACTATTATGATCAAGGAGGTTTTATGAAATCGACAGATTATAAAAAGTGGAATCTTAGACTGAATGTTACTGCCGATATTACATCTAATCTCCAATTATATACAGGCTTAGCGATGTCTAATGAAAACATGGCGGAAGCTCCAATTGAAGGAACAGATGCTACTTACACAAAGCTACGCGCTTCCTTTAACACTTTTCCTACTTACTCGACTGAAGGGGATAGGTATCTTTCATCTGGATGGGCGTATGGAAATGCTTCTGCGGAAGCCAATGGATTAATAGGTTACCAACATACAAATACGATAGATCCTCAAGCGAATATAAGCTTGACCTATCGATTGCCTTGGGTAAGTGGGTTGAGTTTTAAAGCTTCCTATATGGCAGACTGGTCAAACTCACATTATAAAGAATACGATGCGCATTCCACGTTTTGGCTTCCCGTTTTATCGGGTGCAAACAATCACATAGTAGATGCAAAGGACGCTGATTTAACGACCATGTTTACCAACACTAATTTTTGGGGATTGTATTCAACTGCAAAATGGCAAAACAATAACCAATTAAATTTTCAGGCATCCTACGTTAAAGATTTTGGATTGAACCATATAGATGCGGCTTTGGTTTTTGAAAAATCGCAAAGCAGTTATAGTTCTATGTGGAATCAAAATCAAGGATTCCCCGTATATCAAACGGATCAATATTGGGCCACCAATAGCGACCATGATGATATGTGGTCAGGGGGCGGCCCGGATTACTCGACCGGCCGGGCCTCTTATATTGGTCAAATCAATTACAGCTATGCGGAAAAATATTTATTAAACCTTTCTGTGAGAGAAGAAGGCTCTATGTATTTTGCTCCTAATGAAAGATGGGGGACGTTTCCTGCCGCCTCTGCGGGCTGGGTTTTGACGAAAGAAAATTTTTTAAAACATAATAAAATTATAACTAATCTTAAATTAAGGGCCTCTATAGGCTTAACGGGTAATGATGCTGTTGTGAGTGGATGGCAATGGCAGCAATCTTATAAATCGGGCGGCACTTATTATTTTGGCGATCCCTCGGCCTCTTCAAATGTGGGCATAAAATATGGGTCACTGGTAAATCCTAATTTGACCTGGGAGAAATCGTTGGGGTACAATGTGGGTGCCGATTTTGAATTTATTCAACACCTTTCTGGCTCTGTTAACTACTGGTTTAAACACACTTAT
>NZ_JBNQGD010000125.1:0-3301 GCF_050436765.1 Arachidicoccus sp.
CCTGATTTTGTCGCCAAGTTCACTTCGCATAAATCAATTGCTTTTCACTATCAATAATCGGTTTTATGTATTTTGATATTCCGTTTGAAGATACCAAATCCACTTTATTCTCTAACAACTTTTCGAGGTCAAGTTTCATTTGAATAAACTGTAATCCAATTCTTTGACTGTAATCCAAATCCACTAAAATATCTATATCGCTTTCAATATCTGCATTCCCATGAAGGTACGATCCAAATAAATATGCTCTCAATACCGGACGGTTTTTGAAATACGCTTTGATTGATTCTATTTTATTTATGTTGAGAGTCATAAAGCAAATATACAACTTTTGCAAACTTTTAGACCGTTTTGCAAAGATGAAAAGAGAAAGCAGACGATTGCCCACCAGTTATTGAAATATTGTAAACTCGATACATTGGCAACATCTGAAATTGAAGCGGTGAAAGCCGTGATAATGGAAGCCTATGTTGAGTAAAAAACGCGACATAATAACAATGGTTTTGCAAAAGCGTGGCAGGAGTTCAAAGCTTAACTTTTATACAGGAGGGGACTCAAATAAGACTTTGGTAACAAAGCATAAGTATGCGAAACCCGGCGCCCACTTGTCTTTAGCAAATGGGCAGTTTACATCGGGTGCGTTACCCTAATGGACATTTTGGGATAAGTATGGTGGCAGGGTCTATCCCCTAGAAGACTGGCATTTACGATTATTGGCATTTTCTGAAAACTTTGAAATTCTATTTTGAAAAGAATGAGCATAGACACAAGAATTTAAAATGGAGTGAAATGGACGTCAGAAGGGCAAAACAGCTAAGCAAATTTTGGTCTATAAATGAAATGGGAATTACGGGAGGGGCCAGATATTATTGGTTACGAGAAGTAAGAAAATCTATTTATCTTTTATAACTGCTTGTCCGAAAACCCGGAAGGAAGAAGGCGTTTTTGCTATAATCATGAAGCATTAGAACCAAGGAAGGAATATAAACCGGAAAATAGTGTCGTGAATATAACAAAGGAGATGGGTATTGAAATTTTAGAGGAGAAACAATAGGACTATTTGCAATCATTAGAGAATTTTGACATGAAAACATTAAGTTGTTTTAAAGATGCCAGAATATATAGGAGTATTTGGTGATGCAATCTCTGGAGACTTCCGATTGGGTGGGTGTCCTTTTATCATAATGATGCAGAACCCTACTATGTAGCAAGGGCTTTAGAGGACAGGTAAAGTATATATATTGAAGAAATTTTTTTACCTTTATTTGCAACGCTAACAGGATGTCATTGCATAGTTAAACGAAAGATAAACGATAATGAAATTAACGGGTAAGATAAACAAATTGGAGATTATAAACGGAACAAAATGCACGAGAATAGTAACACTTGTACTTTATACAATGGCAAGATAGTGGAGATCCAATCAATATTGACCTGCCCAAAATGTGGACACAAGAAAACTGAAATCATGCCGACAGAAGCTTGTGTATATTTTTACGAATGTGAACAATGCAAAACAATACTTAAACCCCTGAAAACCGACTGTTGTGTTTATTGCAGTTTCGGTACAGTCAGATGTCCATCAATGCAAGCAGGAGAAAATTGTTGCTAAAAATAATGGAAAATAGAAACAGGCAATTCTTAAAACTCCCAAGCTTACTTTGATCAACCGATTGGCTATAATTCCCACTTGCAGATATGCCGTGTAAGAATTACATGTCGGTGCATCTGTACTTTTTTATGCGACATTTAGCATTTTCAGTTCTGACAACTCATTGCTGCCAATATACTAGTTTGGTATATTTTTGGTAATAATATCAATAAGGATAGAAAATCCTGAAATAATTTAAACTAATTCAATTGACTTAATTTAATTTTGCCCTGAATTTTCATTTTTTATTTTGAGGCTTAAATTGACGTCTTAATTAATTGAATGATTATTAAAAGTTTTATTTAATATAAAAAAAACAGGTTTTATGAAACAACTAATTCTAATTTTTAGTAGTGTGATTTTATTATTGTCCTGCAATCAACCAAGCAAAGAGGCCGCAGCGCTTCAACTGCAACATACCAAAGATTCCTTGACACAGGTTATAGCACAGCAGAAAGCTGTTGATTCAATGAAAACTATCAATGATTCTATAAAAGCTATAAAGCATACTGAAGCGGTAGTGAATAATGGGCAAAGCGGACAAACTAATACGCAGTCAACCGGAAGTACTTCGGATGCTCCAAAGAAAAAAGGATGGAGTAATAAAGCCAAAGGCGCTGTAATCGGTGCTGGAGTTGGTGCCGTAACAGGCGCTATCGTAGACAGGAAACATCGTGCAGCTGGTGCTGTTATTGGTGGTGTCGGCGGTGCAGGCGCTGGTTATGGTGTAGGGGCAATCCTTGATAATAAAAAGAAAAAAGAAAACCAATAGCTTTTCTACAATATAGATATAAATAGCAAAGTCCAAGTTTTGCTTTGGCTAAAAATGGAAGCGTCTAACGAAACTATTTCAATGATTCATTGGATTATGGAATTATGAGACCATTTACCCTTTCAAATATTCAACTGCGTAATTTGGGATAATTGCACTCTATGCTTCTTTATTAAGGTTATTTTGATTTTCTTTAAATTCCTTTGGAGTCACTCCAGTTTTCGATTTGAATACCGTAGAAAAATAGGCTTGAGAAGAAAATCCTACTCTGTCTGCTACTTCACCTATTGAAAGATTTTCGTTCAATAATAAATATTGCGCTTTTTGGAGGCGAACTTTCAAAATATATTCATTTACGTTTACACCTAATAATGCTTTTATCTTTCTATAAAGTTGCATTCGGGAAATACCTGCTTGTTTGCATAGTTCATCAACTGAGAAATGCTCGTTGTCTATATTCTTTTCGACAATAGCCGTAAACTCATTAATGAACTTTCGATCTATTTTTTTGTTATTGGTATCAATAAGAATATCTTTTGGGAATTCTGCTGAATAATGTTCTTTTAATATTGCCCTATTCTTTAATAGGCTTTTGATTGTTTCTTCGAGATAATTCAAACTGAATGGCTTGGTAATAAAAGCATCAGCAGATAGCTTCATTACTTCAATTTGCTTTTCATTGCTATTATTAGCTGTTAAAATAATAATAGGGGTATGTGATGACCGAATGTCCATTTTTACTGATTTGGTTATTTCTAACCCATCACTTCCCGGAAGATTCAAATCACAAATGATTAAATCTGGCACATATTCATATACCATACTGTAAATTCCGGCTAAATTGACCCCCCTTCGCCATTTCAAATTGACCCCCTAAA
>NZ_JBNQGD010000126.1:0-1162 GCF_050436765.1 Arachidicoccus sp.
GTATTATTTTTGTAGAAAGAGGTCTTTATATGGGTAGATTCCGAGCTGAGAGATACCTACATAATAAACGATAAGTTAACATGGATTGAGCAGAAAGAAGACATAATTACGAAATTGATTCCACCCCTTTATAAGTTAGTAAATAAAAAATATGATGTAACAAATGGTAAGCTATTAAACATGCTCTACGGACGTTGGCGATCCCGACACCGCGTAAAAAATATAGAAACTCAAGGTGGAGAAAAAGTGAAGAATAACAAAAGAAGAGTGGCGAAGAATACCAGAAAACAAGAAGTAAATATTAACCATATAAATTAAGCATCAAATTGAAAATTGTTTAAAATTATTACATGATTAGAAAAAAAAGAGAAAAGCATATGCTGTTAATTACTTGATCAAAGGGGGTGACAAGTATATTAACAGGTATCCGGAAAAGGATCTGGTACAGATTTTACAAGAATCTGGATATCATTCTTCCGAATGGGAAGAGACTGATCTAGAAGAAGATCAACAAGAAGCAGTTGAAGATGAAGTAACCACTATAAACGCAGTTGAAAAAAAGACATCATTATATATTTATGACAAATGGTGGCGCTCCTCATCAGTATGTATATTCTATGATTTTTACCTTTATTATTATTATATAAATGCTAATTTAATTTATTTATTTAAGCTGAAACGGTTACTTCATCAAAGGATCGACCCGACTGTCGAATTCCTAAGAAAGAGACCACAATTAAAGCGAAAGAGAGCTAATGAGGAGAAAACAACCGGCGTACCACCTATTGGTGCACCGAGTTGGACTTTAAGTATTGAAGCTCTTGAAAAACTTGGTCGGCCAACTAATAAAATTCCAATTTATGATCCTGAAATTGAAGACAGTGAAGACATTGAAGATAGTGAAGACAGGCATTTGGATCATCAACATGGAGATAATAACAATCAAAGTTCAAAGAGAAATAAAAGAAAAAGTAATATTGAGGATAATAATCATAAAGCGGAAAGTTCAAAGAGGAATAAAGGAAAAAGTAAACATGATAAACAAAAAAAAAATCAAACAAAGAAATCAAAAACAAGAAAGTGATTTTAGCTAGATAATAATTTGATATTCGAATTTAGTTAGTTTCATAGCGTTTAATCATCACATTATTTCCATTTTTTG
>NZ_JBNQGD010000127.1:0-14121 GCF_050436765.1 Arachidicoccus sp.
ATCAATTTAAAATTACAAAATATTATGATATGACACAGTTTAAATTACAGTCTCGTTTTTACGCCAGTACGAGAAGATTTTTTGACTAAATAGATAAAGCTATTCGATCAAAAGTACATCTTCATCATCATCCGTTAAACTTAGGTTGATGGAATCTGCGCCGGCAATACCTTCTATCGAACCACGAATATGTGTGGCATTGAGTAACACTTTCTCCAATTGTTTTTCTCGGGCTTTCCAAAGACGTTCCATTGATTCTCTTTCCTTTTGAATACTACTTCTCATTGATCTAAAGCCTTCACTGATCGCTTTCCATTGTCCGCCAAATTCATGACTGGTTAAATAATCGTAGAGCATTATCATTTTGTCGCCTTTGTTTTCTTGACTTTGGCGCGCTTCGGCAAATTTTAATAAACCGTTGCGCAATAACAAAACCACGCTTCTCACTTCAGTAAAGTTGCAAATATAGATGCCGTCTTTTTCACCAAAACGCTCCATGTCTTTTGGTAAGGTTTGTGTTACAATTACGGCTATATCGGCATTTAAGCTACGCATATCTTTCTTCAGCTTTTCTATCCATTCATTATTAAAATCTTTGGTGCGCTTACTTTCAAAGATTATTTTTCCGGCTTCATTTCCCAAACGATTATGTACACTCAGGATACAATCTGCGCCTTTTACGCCTTTGGCTACTTCTTCTATTTTGTCAAATGGGAAAGTTTCCCGTAACAAATTTTCTAATTCTAATTCTTGTACTTCTCCCTGCAATTGCATGCTCCCCTGCTCCACTTTGCGACGCATTTCTTCTGCCAATTTTTTTTGATCGTTGAGTTGCTTCTCCAATTCTCGCACACGCATGACATGTTCGGATTCTTTGATGGAATTTTTCTCTGCTTCTTCTTTTTGCAATTGTTCTTTTAGTTTCTCTCTTTCTTCTATTAGTTGTCGCTGAACTTGCAGCTCCATCTCAGCTTCTTTTTCTTTTAGCGCTTTTTCTTTATGCAGAAATTCCAATTCTTTTTGCCGAGCGGTCTTTAGTTTTTCTGCATTTTCCAAAGCGGATTCTTTCAAGAGTTTTATCTCGTTCTCAAAATCACCTGCCAAAGACTTACGCAAAGAGACTTCCAACTCCTTATTTTTCTTTTTCAGTTCCTCTTCCCATTGCAGTTTGCGAGTGGCTTCTTGCTGTTTTAGCAATATTTCTTTTTGAGAAAACTCATCTTCTTTTTGCTTCTTCCAGTCCTCCATTTGCATGCGCAACTGAACTTGCACTTCCTTCTTAAAAGATTCGCCTGGATCAAAATCATATCCACAATTCGGACATTTTATTTCTGCTGCCATAAACCTTATTTGTATACAAACAATATTACGAAACCATTTTGGGAAATAGAAGTATATTTTTACTTGCCGTCTCCAATTTATTGCACTTTTTGCATTTTGGTGAGACCAGGACACCTAATTTCAATAGGGGTTTTATGCACATGCTGTTCTAAATCAGTTAACTAACTTTTGCATCAGTAGCATATTTTTCGCTGCTAGAATCGCTGCTAAACAAAATAATTTTTAGATATACCGGGCCTACAATGGAGCTTTTATTATTTCAGTACGATTCTCCATTGGAAAATCGTACCTTTGCCGCGCGTTATGAACTTACAAGCTTTATTAGGTAAGTATGAAGGTTATCCCCGCCTAAACCAGTTGGTGGAGCGGATTTCTAGTGCCCAATCTGAAAAAATCTTCTTAAAAAACTTACACGGTAGCTCCGCTGAATTTATTGCTGCATTGGCGTTTCAGCATTCATCGTTGAAAAATTTCAATCACGTTTTTGTTTTAAATGATGCCGAAGAAGCTGCGTATTTTCATAATACCCTCGAGAATTTGACCAGGGCTCTGAACTTATTTTATTTTCCTTCTTCTTTTAAAAGTCGAAAGAATTTTCTATTGCTCAATTCTTCGCACGTAATGTTACGAACCGAGGCGTTAACGAGATTCTCTCTGCCATTGGGTGAGCGCGTAGGTGCTTTGATTACCTATCCAGAAGCGCTGTTTGAAAAAGTAGTGTTGCCCAAAACTTTAAGTGGCAACATTATGCATATCAAAGTGAACGACACATTGGATCTGGACAAAGTAATGGATCAATTTATAGGATATGGCTTTGTTCGGACCGATTTTGTTTACGAACCCGGTCAATTTGCTTTGCGTGGCGGGATCTTAGATATTTACTCTTTTGGTAACGAGAAGCCATATCGGGTGGAACTTTTCGGTAATGATGTAGACAGCATTCGATTGTTCGATCCTGAGTCGCAATTAAGTGAACGCAAGCTTTTGCAGGTTTCTATTATTCCAAATATTGAAACGCAATTTGATTCTAAAGAGAAAGTTTCCTTAATGGATTTTTTGCCGGAGAATACGGTTATTTGGTTAAAGGATTGGGATGTAATTGCTGAACAGATCAGTAGCCAAAATAGAGACTTAAATGAGTTCTTAGAGAAGTTAGATAATGGTTTGATAACTACTCAAATGCAAGACGATCCTGACGAAGCCAAAATCTTGAAAGAAATAAACTTATCTGACTTTCTTTCTTCAGAAGAAATAAAAAAAGAGATTTTACAAAAAACGATTATAGAATTTGGTTATCAGCCGATCTTGGCCAAATTCGAAATTTCATTTAAAACAAATGAACAGCCTGCATTTAATCGCAACTTTGATTTGCTTATTAAAGAATTAAAATCATATGAATCAAAAAAATATGATATCTATATTTTTTCTGAACAGGCGAAACAATTGGAAAGGCTCAATAGCATTTTTACAGATTTAAATACTGAAATTCAATTCACGCCAATCCCAACTAGCATTCACGAAGGCTTTACCGACGATGAATTAAAAATTGTTTGTTTTACGGATCATCAGATATTTCAGCGTTATCATAAATATCATGTAAAGCAGGCTTTTAATAAAAGCAAGGCACTCACAATGAAGGCCTTGCGCGATTTGCAACCAGGGGATTTTGTTACACATATTGATCACGGTGTCGGCCGTTTTAGCGGCTTGCAGAAAATGGAGACCAATGGGACAGTGCAGGAAGTGGTAAGACTAATTTATAGAGACAACGACATTTTGTATGTGAACATAAATTCATTGCACAAAATTTCTAAATATACAGGTAAAGAAGGAACACAGCCTAAGATTAATAAATTAGGTAGTGATGTTTGGAACAAGCTGAAGGAAAAAACGAAGACCAAGGTAAAAGAAATTGCTTTTGACCTAATAAAATTATACGCGCAACGTAAGGCGCAACGGGGATTTGCATTTTCTCCGGATAATTATATGCAAACCGAATTAGAAGCGAGTTTTATTTATGAGGATACGCCTGACCAAAGTAAAGCCACTGCTGACGTGAAGAAAGATATGGAGAGCGCTTCGCCAATGGATCGATTGATTTGCGGCGATGTAGGATTCGGTAAGACGGAAATTGCAGTACGCGCCGCATTTAAAAGTGTGATTGATGGAAAGCAAGCTGCTATTCTAGTTCCCACTACAATTCTTGCCTTTCAGCATTATAAAACATTTTCAGACAGGCTAAAAGAGTTTCCTGTTACGGTAGATTATATAAATCGTTTTAAAACGTCCAAAGAAAAGAAGGAAACGCTACAACGCTTGGCTGAAGGTAAAATTGATATTATTATAGGTACACATGCCTTGCTTGCTAAGGATGTAAAATTTAGAGATTTGGGTATAATGATTATTGATGAAGAGCAAAAATTCGGAGTGGGCCACAAAGAAAAATTGAAAACAATTCGTACTAATGTAGATAGCCTTACTTTAACTGCAACGCCCATTCCCCGTACATTACAGTTTAGTTTGATGGGTGCGAGAGATTTGAGTATTATTAATACCCCCCCGCCTAACAGGCAACCCATTCAAACAGAAGTTCAAGTTTTTTCGCAAGATTTTATTCGAGATGCTATTTATTTTGAAATAGGAAGAGGCGGGCAGGTTTTCTTTATTTTTAACCGTGTGCAAGGAGTGAAGGAAATGAGTGCGCTCATACAAATATTGTGTCCGGATTTGAGCGTTTCTTATGCGCATGGACAAATGGAAGGAAAGGAGCTGGAAGAAAAAATATTGGATTTTATCGATAGAAGATATGATGTATTGGTTTGCACCAATATTGTGGAGAGTGGTGTGGATATTCCAAATGTAAATACCATTATTATCAATAATGCGCACCATTTTGGTTTGAGCGATTTGCACCAACTACGTGGGAGAGTTGGGCGTAGCAACAAAAAAGCTTTTTGTTATTTGCTGGCGCCTCCTATGAGCACATTGCCGGCTGATGCGCGTAAACGATTACAAACTTTAGAGCAATTTAGCGATTTGGGAAGCGGATTTCAAATCTCTATGCGAGATTTGGATATTCGTGGTGCGGGCAATTTATTGGGGGGAGAACAAAGCGGCTTTATGGCTGAAATTGGTTTTGAGATGTACCAAAAAGTTTTGGAAGAGTCCGTGCGTGAATTAAAACGCACTGACTTTAAAGAATTGTTTAAAGAAGAAATTTCCAAGCAGGACGATTTTGTTTCCGATTGTACTATTGATACCGATCGAGAGATTTTAATTCCCGATGCGTATGTGGAAAGTATTACCGAAAGACTTTCACTTTACACCCGATTGGATCATTGTGAGGACGAAGAAGCGCTCCAAATTTTTCATCAAGAATTGATTGATCGTTTTGGTCCTATGCCTAAGCAGGTAGAAGAGTTGTTTGCTGCATTTAGAAGTAGGAGAGCAGCGATTAGCTTAGGCTTTGAAAAGATGACTTTGAAAGACAAAAAGCTGCGCTGTTATTTTATCAATAAAAATGATTCGCCTTATTTCGAAAGTGATTTATTTAAAAACATCTTACAATATTTGCAAACAGGAACCAACAAAGCGCGTTTAAAACAGGTAGGGACTAATTTTTTATTGGTAGTAGATAATGTCGAGGATGTTTATGCGATGCAAAATTTCTTACAGCAAATGTGGAACGCTGTTAAGTGAAATCCCCTGATTCGTTAGATAAGGATTATCTTCAATGCGATTTCCATGCCTTCTTCTCATCCTCTCATCTAAACGGATTCAAATGAGAAATATTGTTGCACACAGTTCTGCCAATTAAATTCATTCTCAATTATCAAACCATTGCAAAAGAGCGGAGTAAAGAGTACTAACCGTGCATCTATGAATAGATAGTGTACGATTATATATGTCCCTTCGTTGCTTAAGTAATTTTGAAGATTCAGTTTAATTCGGCTCGAGACTGTAGGTCGTTTGGCTATTAGATTTGGTACTGGGCTTCTGCGGTTTCGAAGAGTTCTACAGGCGATAAATATCCCTCATCGTGTTGTGATGCATCCAGCCCTATTTCTTCTTCCTCTTTACTTACACGCAAAGGTGAGATAAAGTTGATAAATTTAAAGATAAGAAAAGACATTCCGAAGCTATATAGTGCCACAATGACTACTGCTTTTAATTCTGTAAAAAAGAAATGAGCATTGCCGTAGAATAGGCCATTTGCTCCGGCGGCATTTACGGTTTTGGTTGCGAATACACCAGTTAAAATCATTCCCACAATTCCGCCAATTCCGTGGCATGGAAATACGTCTAAAGTATCATCCAATTTTGATTTTGATTTGTAATGAACGGCTAAGTTTGAAATGACAGCTGCTATCACCCCAATAAAAATGCTGTCCGGGATAGCAATATATCCGGCTCCGGGTGTAATGGCAACAAGTCCTACTACCGCACCTATACAAAAGCCAAGAACCGAGGGTTTTTTACCTCTTAATACATCAAAGAACATCCAGGATAAACCAGACGCTGCTGCTGCTGTATTGGTCGTAGCAAAGGCAGAAACAGCTAGTGTTCCGGCAGACATAGCTGAGCCAGCATTAAACCCAAACCATCCAAACCACAATAAGCTGGTTCCAATTAAGACGTACGGTATATTTACCGGCGTATTTTCTTTATGCTCTAAATGTGTTTTACGGCGCTTTAAAACGATTGCACCTGCAAGTGCCGCACATCCTGCTGAAATATGAACGACAGTCCCGCCTGCAAAATCCAATGCACCCATTTGTGCTAAAAAACCATCAGGATGCCAGCTCCAATGTGCCAGGGGAGCATATACCAATAAACTGAATAATACAATGAATAAAATATAAGAAGTAAATCGCACGCGTTCTGCAACAGCACCTACTACAAGTCCTGGTGTAATAACAGCAAACATTAATTGGAATAAGGAAAACAACATTAATGGAATTGTAGGTGCACCACTCCAAGGTTTAGCGCCTGCTACGTTTCTGAAAAATAAAAAAGTTGTGGGATTACCGATAATGCCGTGAATTGAATCCCCGAAACACAAGCTAAATCCTACAACAATCCAAATTACTCCCACAACCCCGGTAGCAACCACACTTTTTATCATTGTTGAAAGAATATTTTTCCGGTTTACCATTCCTCCATAAAAAAATGCCAAGCCTGGAGTCATCAAAAAAACCAGTGCTGTTGAAATGAGCATCCAGGTAATATCGGCGCCATTATATTTGTTTGTGTCGAGGTTTCCAATTGACGGAACAAATAATGCAGCGAGTGCAATTAAAACCAGAACAGAGAAGGGGGCTATTTGTTTGATGGTTGGTCTATTCATTTTTGTCTTATTATATATCTAATAAATTGTAATGTTGTATATTTAGGACAAAAATAAATATAAAATGAATATTTACAACATTTATTAAATATTTAATTTATTATAATATATTTAAAATTCTGCATAATTGCTGCAAAAAGTGTATTTTTCAGGTAATTATGACATTAATAAAAATAAAATATCTACTAATTCGGCAAAATAAAATTGCTTTTGAATTAATAGATATATAAATAAAGAAGGGAGCAAGGAGTTGTCATGCCCTACCTACTTAGTCTCTAAGCTATCGGCTAAGTCTTTTAACCTCTCGAAGTTTTGATCAATCAATGGGTGTGGAAATTCTATATTGTGAACAGTAGTTGTCAAAAAGACAGATATAGCAATACCTGCATTTTTTGCGAATTGCATATCACTGAGATTATTGCCCACCATTATGCTTTTTGAGAAATCGATGTTGGGAAAATCCTTTTGTGCTAATAGTGCCATTCCAATATTGGGTTTGCGATTTAGGGCATTGTCCGCCAGATCGGGGGCATAGTAAAATTTATCGATTCTACCGCCTTCTTCGGTGATCCATTTTGAGATCTGCGCGTTCATTCTGTGCAATTCTTCTAAGGTCAACAAACCTTTACCGACACTTCTTTGGTTGGTTACTACCACTATTGTTCCGAAAATGCGAGAGAATTTACGCATGGCTTCTGCTACGCCATCGAGTAATTGTAGTTCTTCCACACTGAGCACATAGCCGCCTACATTATCTTCATTCAATACACCATCTCTGTCTAAAAAGAGCGTCCAGGTTTTGTCAATCATATGGGTTTTATTTATAGTTATTTTTTTATGAAATTGGTCAATTGGCTTTTGCCGCAGCTAAACGATAACAAACGTAAATGATGAACGGAAGGCAATTCTCGCAAACCGCTTATTTAATTTCATCAATTTGATTGAGCGTTTGTAGATATTATTTGATTCAATTTATAATTCTACGGCGGCTCTTCGGTAGTCTTCGGGAATACCCATGTCGATAAAATAGGCATCTTGAACCGAAGCGAAGAGTTTTTTCTGTGAAATAAATCTTTCCAGATAATCCTTCTCAAAAGAAAACTTATTCCCAAAATTCTTATGTAAAAAGCTTTCCACATTCAAAGCATAAAATCCACCGTTGATAAGACCCTTGCCATAATGCTTTTTTTCTTGGAAAGATTCTATGCAACTATTGTCATCTATTTCCACCGCGCCAAAGCGGTCAAAATTTTCCATGGGCTTCAAGGCTAAAGTACATTCCGCGTTTTTTTGTAAATGTGTTTTCGCCAACATTTCCGTTTCAACTTTGAACAAAGTATCTCCATTAGTAATAAACACATTTTCTTTCGAAGCTCTGCGGCAGGCCAATTGGATAGCTCCGCCTGTTCCCAATGGTTCTTCTTCCAAAGAAAATTGCAGAGTGTATTTTGCGTATTTAGCTATGAGATGATTTTGTAGTAGCTCCGACTTGTATCCTAATGCGAAAATGAATTTTTCTATTTTTTGGGATAAAAAATAATCCATCACAAAGTTGATAAAAGGTTTGCCGTTTACAGGTGCCATGCATTTTGGCAAGTCCGGCACTTCACTACGTAGGCGCGTACCAAGCCCTCCAGCTAAAATAATTAATTCATTCATTTAAGAAAATATTTCGGCTTCTACCAATTGACAGATAATGTGGCCAATAAGAATATGACATTCCTGAATGCGCGGAGTATCATCGTTGGGTACATTAAAAAGAATATCGCTTTTTGCTTTAATATCTCCCCCTGATGCGCCGGTAAAAGCGATAGTAGTAATATCCATGTCTTTAGCAGTTTCAAAAGCCTTTAAAATATTTTTAGAATTGCCGGAAGTGGATAGTCCAATCAAAATATCGCCTTTACTCCCCAAACCGTCAATCAATCTAGAATAGATTACATTATAATCATAATCATTGGCTACTGCTGTTAAATAGGAGGTATTGCAGTGCAGGGCCTCCGCTGGCAAAGCTTTTCGGTTAATATAAAATCTGCCTGAAAATTCTGCTGCTAAATGTTGCGCATCCGCTGCACTTCCGCCATTACCACAAAACCATACTTTATTGCCTCGCTGAAATGCTTTGCTAATAATATTCACAGCATTTTCAATTTTATTTAAAAAAAGCTCGTCAGCTAGAATCCTTTCTTTTGTTGCAATCGATTCACCGATGCAGTTTGTAATTATATCTTTCATAAATTTCTTTTTTAGTAGAATTAGCCAAGTGTCCAAGAATCTAATCCTTGTGTTGCAAATTGATAGCGATGTATAATGCCACCGAATTTTCTCAAAATTTCTGCCACTTTATAGCATGAATTGTTTGGACAGTAAAATATCATAAAACCGCCGCCACCTGCGCCGCTTATCTTCCCACCAGTTGCGCCTGCTTGTTTTGAAGCCGCGTAAATTTCTTCAATCAGGCTGTTGGAAATATTATGCGCCATATTACGTTTTTGCTGAAATCCGAAATCTAAAATCTCGCCAATTTCATGTAACCTTCCCTTGAGCAGTGCTTCTTTCATCATTTGTGATTGGGCTTTCAATTGATGCATTGCATCAATTGATTTCTCGTTTTTCTGGGTCACATTTTTTTGTTGCTCTACGATTATTTTCGCCGATTCGCGGCTTGTACTTGTGTAATACAATAACAAATTATTCTCTAATTCGTTCAAATATTCTTGTCGGATTCGTAATGGATTTACAATCACTTTGTCTCCTGAGTAAAACTCCATAAAGTTCACGCCCCCAAAGGTTGCAGCATATTGATCTTGTCTTCCGCCAGCAAGTTTAAGATCATTTCTCTCTATATCATAAGCATAATGTGCAATATCGTAATCACCCAAAGGCAGTTTCAACATTTCTACAAATGCGCCGATGATGGCCACTACCAATGTGGAAGATGTGCCGAGTCCGCTGCCGGCTGGAGCATCTACAAAAGTGCTTAGGCGAAAACCCCTCTCTGAAAACCCAAAATCCTTTTGGATACGATTATACACGCCTTTTAATAGATCCAAAGTCCCGTTGATGGGTAAGGTAGTATTCCATTCAAAGGCCTCTACTTCGTTTCTGTCTAATGCTTGTAAAATTATTTCCTTTTCTTTGAGCAACTCTATGCTAGCTTTGGCATAAAGAGAAATAGTTGCATTCAATATAGCCCCCCCGTATGTATCGCAATAAGGACTTACATCGGTGCCGCCACCTGCTAAACCTATGCGCAATGGAGCTCTGCTACGATAAATCATTTGTATGAAAATTTATTTTGTGTGTGCAAGAGAAAGAATATTCTCGGTTAAAACTTGCCAACTATATTTATTTTTTTCTTCCTGAAGGAAAGGTAAAAAATAATTTTCACCTAATTGGTACAAAAGCTCAATTCCATTTGCGACGCCTGTTTCGGAGGGAGAAACTACCACACCACATTTTTCATTGGGAACCATATCCGGTAAGCCCCCAACATTTGTTACCAGCATAGGTTTTTCAAAATGATAAGCCAATGGTGTGACGCCGCTTTGTGTCGCATTCCGATAAGGCTGAATTACAAAATCTGCCGCACTGAGGTAATAGCGTACTTCGCTGTCAGCAATAAAATCGGTGTGAAGAATTAGATTCTCTTCAATACCTAACTCTTTTATTAGAGAAAAATAATTTTCTTTATCCTCATAAAACTCACCTGCAATCAAAAGTTTTGGAAGAACGATATTTTCAACTTTACTTTTTTCTGATAGCAATTTCATTGCCCTTAGTAAAATATCTAAACCCTTATATTTTCTTATAAATCCAAAAAATAGAATAGTTGGTTCGTCATTGATTTGAAGATGTTTTCTTGCGTCCTTTTTTGCAATGGATGTGCCAAAACCATCGTATAAAGGATGAGTAACAAGCTTTGCCGGCTTTTGTGTAAAGATGTGCAGGTCATTTAATACTTTGTTACTCATCGTAACGAAAGCATCAACCGGTTTTAAGAAATAGTGCGTCAATTGCTTATCACCTGGGCGTTTTTCGTGCGGCAATACATTATCTGCAATACAAATGATTTTTGTGTGTTTATTTTTTTTGACTTTTCGCAAAATCGTCCCCAAGCATGCACCCATAAAGGGTATCCAATAACGCACAACGATAATATCTGGCTTTATTTTTTTTAACTCATTACCAACTTTTAACCAGTTTAACGGGTTGACGGAATTGATACTAACTTTTATTTTTAGATCTTTGGGTGTTGGCTCTGTTGAATATTGTGTAGTGCCGGGAAATAAGAACCCCGGGTATTGTAATGAAAAAGTATAGATAGATGCATCGTGTCCCTCTTGCAAAAACTGCCTTGTTAGCCGTTCATCGAACGATGCTAATCCGCCACGAAGTGGATGTGCTGGACCAATAATGATAATCTTCACTCTTTATGGGTTATCTGTTTTGCGATATATGGCTACTACTTCTTGAACAATCGGAAAATGTCGTTTCCAAAAGCAAAAACCATTAGTGCTAATAAAATAATCATTCCCACCATTTGTGCATATTCCAGAAACTTCTCGTGAGGCTTACGACCGGTAATCATTTCGTAAATGCAAAATAACGCATGACCACCGTCAAGGGCTGGAATAGGCAGTAAATTCATAATGGCCAAAATCATAGAGAGTAACGCAGTCAATGACCAAAAAGCTTGCCAGTCCCAAACAGCCGGGAAAAGATTTGCGATACCTACTGGGCCACTCATTCCTTCAGAGAGATTCACTTGTCCTCCGAATAATATCTTTAGCTGCTGTACGTACGAAGCTAAAGTAGCGCATCCTTTTGCGACCCCTGCCGGCAGCGCCTGTAAGAAAGAATAATGAATTGTATCGAACTGAAAAATCTTATCGAAATTATATGGAATATAAACGCCAATAGTACCGCTTGCCGGTACAGTAAGTCTGTATTGCAGTGTGTCTGTATTTCGCAATACAGAGATGGAAACGGTATTATTTTTTTGCTGTTTGACGGTGCTGGTAAACTCATCTTGAAAAGTAATGTGCATATTGTTTACAGCAATTATTTTATCGCCCTTTACAAGACCTGCTTTTTTTGCAGCCGATGTATCAACAATACTGTCGAGGGCCTGCATGGGTACACGCATATCACTTGCCCCCAAAAAATGTAGGTGCTTATTGATAATAGTGGAGGAAAGATTCGCTGGAAGAGCTATGTTTACAGGATTACCTTCTCGTATAACTTCTATTGTTTTTACATTGTTCAAAATAATATCGAGCGGTATTTCTCCAAACTTTTGAACTTTTTTACCATCTAGTGCGATAATCTTGTCGCCGCTTCGAAGACCAACACTCTGTGCCAAGGAATCTGCTACAATACCATATTTAACATTTTGTACGGGTAAATATTGTTCTCCCCAGTGCCAAAGCATCATTGCATAAATGAAGAAACCGAGCAGTACATTTACCATAATACCGCCTAGCATAATAATTAAACGTTGCCAAGCTGGCTTGCTTCGAAACTCGTATGGTTCTGGTGGTAATGCCATTTGTTCTTTGTCCATACTCTCATCAATCATACCTGCTATTTTTACATACCCGCCCAATGGTACCCAGCCGATACCATACTCGGTTTCGCCAATTTTTTTCTTGACAATTGAAAACCAGGGATTGAAGAAGAGGTAAAATTTTTCTACACGACATTTAAAAACCTTAGCCCAGAAATAATGACCAAATTCATGAAGGACTACCAGAATGGATAAAGATAAGATAAGCTGAGCTGCTTTGATACCGACCACTGCCCAGTTGATTGCTAATAAAGACATTTATATTTTGTGGATTATATGTTATGAATGATTGAGTGAAATTGAGCTAGCTCACTAATTTTTAAATTTACATGTTTACTAAAGTTGCCGCAAAGTTACGTGCTTCTGCATCCGTTTCAAAGTAATCGTCCAGCGTAGGATTTTCAATAAAATTTATTTTAGTCATCGTCTGTTCTATTACTTCGGTCATTTCAAGAAATCCGATTCGATTATGCAGGAATGCATACACCGCAAGTTCGTTAGCAGCGTTTATTATACATGGTAAGTTGCCTCCTTTGTTAAGTGCTTCAGAGGCAAGCGCCAAATTGCGGAAAGTTTTTAAATCAGGTTCTTCAAAAGTAAGCGTATCAGGTTTTCTAAAATTATATCTTGGAAAATTCGCAGCTAAACGAGTGGGGAAACTCATAGCATATTGAATAGGCACGCGCATATCGGGTAAGCCCATTTGTGCCTTCATGCTTCCATCTTCAAATTCTACCATGCTATGAATAATACTTTGTGGATGTACCACGACCTGAATTTGCTGTGGTTTTAAATTGAAGAGCCATTTTGCCTCTATCATTTCTAACCCCTTGTTCATAAGAGTTGCGGAATCGATAGATATTTTGGCCCCCATGCTCCAGTTAGGATGCTGTAACGCGTGTTCGCGTTTTACATTCACTAGATAGTTTGGTTTTCTTCCTAAAAAAGGGCCGCCACTTGCGGTCAAAATTATGCGGTCAATCTTATTCCTTCCCTCGCCCACAAGGCATTGAAAAATGGCAGAGTGTTCACTATCTATAGGTATGATTGGAATTCTTTTTTCCGCGGCTATTTGCATTACGAGACCGCCTGCAACAACCAGCGTTTCTTTATTGGCGAGGCCGATAGGTTTGCCAATTTCTAATGCCTTTAACGTTGGTCTCAACCCTGCAAAACCTACGATAGCCGCAATCATTAGGTCGTAACAATCTAATCCCGCTACATCTATAATGGATTGTTCACCTGCAAATACTTTGATATGCGTATTTAGCAATGCAGATTGAACCAATGAGAATTTGCTTTCATCGGCGATGGCTACAATATTTGGATTGAACTGTAATGCTTGTTTGATAAGTAGTTCATGATTGGTAGCAGCCGTAAGTATTTCTACAGAGAAAAACTCTGGATTGGCATCAATTACTTCCAGTACTTGCTTGCCAATGGAGCCTGTGGAACCAAATATCGCAATACGTTTTTTATACATAATTCTCCTCCTACGGGATTAAAAGTGCACTTTTAGGGGTACAATAGGTGTAAAGATATTGGTTTTGCCCGAAAAAGAAAATGTAATCGGGATAATTGCGTTGTTAAATGATCCTTAGCGCATATTTATTTTTCTGTAAACTGCAAAAGCTCATCGGCAATTTTACGATCATTACTTAATCGAGGAAGTTTATTTTGCCCACCTAGTTTGCCAATAGATTTCATATAATAAATAAATCCATCTTTTTGAACAGGCGTAATCTTCAAGCGTTGCAAAATGCTTCCAGTTATTAAATCATCGTAATAAACATTTTTTTTGCGCAATTGATTATCGATTTCTTCGGCGAAAGCGGCGAGGTTATCTGGTTGTCTTTCAAATTCT
>NZ_JBNQGD010000128.1:0-18421 GCF_050436765.1 Arachidicoccus sp.
TCGTATGTCTGATAATCAAATAGTTAAGTCCAAATCGTGTCAAACTCAAGAAAAAAAGGCGGGAGGTTAATAACCACAGTGGCTACCGAAGACATGGATACTAGTGAGAAAGAAATTCATCTGGAAAATTATATGGCTCAATCTTTTCCAATTCAATTGGAACAATTAGCTGAATTAATTGACACCGATAAAATCAAACCAGTGGTCACAAAAGTTTTCAATTTAGAGGATGTTAAAGAAGCACAACGTCTTAGTAAAGATGGGCATACTAGAGGCAAAATTGCTATTAGTGTACTTCACTGATAAGGAAAATAAACGCTTTGTATTTGAGAAAATATTTCTACAGTCTGTGTAGAAAAAAGTGCATTTTGCCTAAAAAAAAATAGAACTAGGAGTCTTACAAATAAATTCTTCTATATTTTTCAAATTCCTAAAACCTTTCTACTTCCGAGGTTTGATTTACAATCAATTATCTTTTTATAAAGAAATAAGAAAATGGAATAAAAGTTGAAAAATAATATGTTCTAATCACATATACACCATGAAAGTAGAGAACATAAAAAATAATACCTCCATAAAAAACACAAAGACCATCATTGTTTCAAATAGACTTCCATTAAAATTAAAAAGGCAAAATAAAAAATGGATTTATACAAATAGTGAAGGCGGCCTTGCTACGGGCTTAGGGAGTTTTTATAAAGAAGGCAACAATGTATGGTTAGGATGGATAGGAGAAGAAATTCAGGATGAAAAAGAAAAGCGCGAAATAGCCAATCATCTAAGTACCGAAAAACTTTATCCCGTTTGGTTAAACAAAAATGAGATAACAGATTATTATCATGGTTTTTCCAATCAAACATTATGGCCTCTATTTCACTATTTTCCCTCTTATGTACATTACAATTTTAAAGAGTGGGAAGCATATTATGCCGTTAATAAAAAGTTCGCGGACGCGGTTTTAAAAATTGCCGAAAATGGTGATAATATTTGGATACAGGATTACCAGTTAATGCTTGTACCTGCCATGATCCGGGAACAAAATCCTAATTTAACTATTGGCTATTTTCAGCATATACCTTTCCCCTCTTTTGAATTATTTAGACTTTTACCCTGGAGAAAAGAACTTATAAACGGTTTACTCGGCGCAGATCTGATTGGTTTTCATACATACGATGATGTACGACATTTTCTAAGTACGGTAAAGCGGATTATTAATGTTCCTATAAACGGAACGGAAATCAATATGGACTGCCGTATTGTCTTGGCAGAAGCGTTTCCTATGGGAATCGACTATGAAAAGTATGCAAAACTAGCCTTAAAAAAAACTACCGAGAATCAAATAAACAAACTCAAAAAGCTCATCAATAACAGAAAATTAATTATTTCAATTGATCGCTTAGATTATAGTAAAGGCATAACTCAAAGACTGAGTGCTTATAATATGTTTTTAAACAACTACAAAGAATTTAAAGAAAAAGTCGTTTTTTTTCAGCTCATTGTACCTTCCAGAGATCAGGTAAATCAATATAAACATCTTAAACAGGAAATTGATCGCTTGGTTTCAGACATCAATGCAAAACAAGGCACTATTTCCTGGCAGCCTATCTATTATTTGTATCGTTCCTTTCCATTATCCACCTTAAGCGCTTTATATGCATTGGCAGATATAGCCCTTGTAACACCGCTTCGCGATGGTATGAACTTGGTGAGTAAGGAATATGTAGCAAGCAGAAACAATATTGATGGAGTACTGATTTTAAGTGAGATGGCAGGGGCTTCCAAAGAATTAATCGAGTCTATTATTATTAATCCAACCGACATTAACGCCGTATCTAAATCTTTGTATACAGCATTAAAAATGGACCAAAAAGAAATAAAAGAAAGGATGAGTAGCTTACAGAAAACAGTCAAAACTTATGATATACATTTTTGGGTAAATAGTTATATGTCAAAACTTGATGCGCTAAAAGACAAACAAAAAAGGCTATCAACAAAAAATGTCACACCTCAACAAAAAAGTATTTTCATTACTAAATATAAAGAAGCATCTTCCAGAATATTGTTTCTAGACTACGATGGAACGCTAGTTCCATTTAAATCCCAACCCGAAAAAGCATTCCCCGATGAAGCTTTACTAAAGCTTATAAAAGATCTGAGCTCGGATAAAAAAAACAAGATCATTATAATTAGCGGGAGAAAAAAGGGTGATTTAGAAAATTGGTTTTCGGAGATGAAAATTGATATTATCGCTGAGCATGGCGCATGGAAAAGAAATCGGGATAAACAATGGGAAGTGGCAAAAAAAATAAGTAAAGACTGGATGGAAGAATTCATTGCGGTAATTAAACCCTACCAAGAACAAACACCCGGTTCATTTATTGAAGTGAAGGATTTTTCTATTGCCTGGCACTATAGAGATGTAGAAATTACCCTGGGTTTAATAAGGGCAAGTGAAATAAAAAGCAGATTACAATATCTGGCTAAAGATAAAGAGCTTCAAATACTGGAGGGTAACAAAGTCATAGAAATAAAGAGCATTCATATTAATAAGGGTAAAGCTTCCAAAGAATATTTGAGAAACAATCCTGCCGCCTTTATATTAGCTATTGGAGACGACAAAACAGATGAGGATACCTTCGAAGCGATGCCGCCCGGAGCAATCACAATTAAAGTCGGTGCAGAGAATTCCAAAGCCACGTTTGGCATAAATAGCTGCGGTGCTGTAAGGCAGCTGTTATCTTCTTTTATCGAATAATCTCTTCGTAATAGTAATATAGATTATTCAACAAAAACATTACATTATGAACAAAGCAAATGAAACAAAAAAACATATTTACAATTTCGGTATAATAGGTAACTGTAACTATATTGCCCACATCGAAGACACTACAAACATCTGCTGGCTTTGTCTACCTAGATTTGATAGCAGCTTTATTTTTGGAGGCTTAGTCGATAAAAATAAAGGGGGGAGTTTTTCAATTTTGCCGGAAGGAAAATTTGAATCAAAACAATATTATATAGAAAATACCAATATTTTATGTACCGAGATATCTGGTGAAGAAGGGAGTTATCGTGTCACAGATTTCGCCCCACGTTTTAGTCAATTCGACCGGTATTTTAAACCATTGATGTTAATCAGAAAAATTGAACCATTAAGTGGCAATCCCCGCGTGAAAATCACCTGTAAACCTGTTGCAGAATACGGCGAGAAAAAATTAAAGGTTTATCCTGGAAGCCATCATCTTGATTTTTTAGGCGCAGACAGCCTGTTAAGATTAACATCCAATTTTTCTATAAATCACATTATAGATTCATCTCTTTCCGTTTTAAATGAAACAAAATATCTGGTACTTACTTACGGAAGTCCTTTAGAAGCTCCTTTAGAAAGCACCGTAGAAGCCTTTTTTTATAAGACCAAAAAGTATTGGCAGCATTGGGTAAAAACTACTAGTATCGGGAATATGTATCAAAAAGAAGTCATAAGAAGTGCACTCGTTTTAAAAATTCATCAATATGAAGATACGGGCGCTATTATAGCTGCCAGCACTACAAGCTTGCCGGAATTTGACGAAAGCGGCCGAAACTGGGACTATCGTTACTGCTGGCTTAGAGACGCTTATTATATTTTATTGGCTTTTAATAATATTGGACACTTCGAAGAAATGGAACGCTATTTTAATTTTATTGCGAATATATCTGTCGGCAAAGAAGGAAGATATCAGCCTTTGTATGGTATCACCGGAAACAAAGATCTTCCGGAAAAAATTCTTCCCTTGAATGGATATTTAAACAACAAACCGGTACGAATAGGCAATCAAGCCAGTGAGCACATACAAAATGATATTTATGGGCAGGTATTGTTGTCTTTATTGCCCCTATATACCGATGCGAGATTTTCTGTAGATGAAAAATCTGATTCTGCTACATGGATTTCTTCGCTGTTAAGCAAAATAGAAATGGTTCTGGACGAACCGGATGCGGGGCTGTGGGAATTTAGAAATCAAAGAAATTATCATTGTTATACTTATTTGTTTCATTGGGCCGGTTGTCACTCGGCTATTAAAATTGCGCATAATATTCACGATAAGAAACTAGAAAAATGGGCAAAGAATTTAATAAAAAAAGCCTCCGCTAAAATTGAAGCATGTTACGACAAAGAAACTAAGATGTACTATGAAGCAATAAATGCCAAAAATGCCGATGCAAGTACCTTACAATTGATTGTCATGCGTTACTTAAATCCCAATTCTATAAAAGCAAAAAATCATTTAAAAAATATTGAAAAAAAGTTGCAGGCACCCAATGGGCTATTTTATCGTTATCTGCACGCTGATGATTTCGGGCTGCCGGAAACGACTTTTCTTATTACTGCATTCTGGCATGTAGAAGCCTTGGTTACAGTAGGAAGAACAAAGGAGGCTATTACAAAATTCGAAAATCTGCTGCAGTATAGTAATCATTTAGGGTTATTCAGTGAAGATGTAGATTCAGCTAATGGCGGGCAATGGGGCAATTTCCCCCAAGCATACAGCCATGTGGGTTTGATGAATGCAGCTTACAAGATTGCCAAAAAGATTGACAATCCTAATTTTTTATGAAGAAAAAATTATAACCATCCATGACGTTTCGCTATACTCGGTTCAAGTTCATGCCACTTCTTATATTGATGATCGGCATCAGGTTATGTTTTAATTTTCAATCTTTCTATTTCCCCAAAGTGCTTATCCTTAGAAATTAATGTAAGACCATGCTGCAAGGTAGCTGCAGCAATCCAGATATCGTTTGTAGGTATTGGCTTCCCTTTTTTAAAAAGAGAAGCCACAATTTCTCCATAAAACTTGGCAGTTATTTCATCTACATCTATAATTATACATAATTGCAAAAAATCTTGCAACTTTTTAAGATGCTTCGCTTTGTTGGTTACACGGTTCACACCTACAGCAGCCTATTCGCCCAAGGAATAAAATATGCAAAGTTTGGAGCATCCGTATGTCCACCGTCATCTTGACGCCAAGCAAGTTGTCCATTGAGTAAACCATCATTTACAGGAGGCATTTTCTCGGTCATATAATTATTAGAAACACCAAGATCATTTGCACCCAATAATTTAAAAACAACACCTGCGGCAACTGTAGCCATGTAACTCCCTTGGTGGTCTAACCATTTTGCATCACCCTTTTCAGGAATACCATAACTGATAAATGTGAGTCTTGGCGCACAAAGTGCAATTAGTTCATGTGAATCAACAGGTAAGTCGCACCCCGTCTTACTACCAAACGTCGATGCAGCAGCCCCATATTTCATAAAGTTTCCTGCCATCCAATAATATTCACCGCCGGTAAGACTTTCCACTGCTTCACCGAAATTGCGCCTCAAAAGAGTTGTTCCGCCCTTGCCGGAAGACCCAATTAATCCATCTGCAAACCGCGGTTCAAATGCAAGCGTGACCAAGGCAGCTTTACCATATCTTGAAACACCTTCAATGCCTACTTTTTTTGCATCGATCAAAGAATCGGTCGCTAAGTAGTCCAATGCACGTGCAGCACCCCAAGCCCAAGCGCGCAAAGCACCCCAATCATCAGGTTTACGGGGTTGTCCTTTATTGACTAATCCAATAATTCCTTTTGTCATACCCGCGCCATTATCTGCCTGAATGCTGCTGGGATCGATAGTGGCATATCCCCAACCCGCCTGTAGCAACTGTTCAGTTGGAGTCAGCACTTTAGGAGGTGGTGCAAAGAAATTGAAACCCGGCAATCTTGTAACCGGT
Source organism: Arachidicoccus sp. (assembly GCF_050436765.1). Lineage (NCBI taxonomy): Bacteria > Pseudomonadati > Bacteroidota > Chitinophagia > Chitinophagales > Chitinophagaceae > Arachidicoccus > Arachidicoccus sp. The sequence continues at coordinate 5,771 of NZ_JBNQGD010000128.1, forward strand.
GAATAAGCCGGATATTTTTCAAAAATTCCTTTTACCGAAGGATCTGTCTTTATCATCATTTCTTTAAAAACACTATTTAGCTTTTCCATATCATCCGGTGAAGGTTGCGCGGGCGCAGGAAGTGATGGCTGACCAAACATCATCAGCACAGGAACCCGCCCTTTTACATTAAGTGGTACGATCAATGTCATTTTAATATTTACATTGATTAAAGGATAGTCGCTATTATCTACACGACCAATTAATTCTTTTGCAAGGACTGGCGTGAAGCCTACAAATTCTCTATCCGTAACTTTTACTGTCCAAGTAACCTTAGGTACATTTTTAGGGATACGACCATAGACTTCACTTTCAAGATCCTTTACAATTTCCGGCCTACGTACCTTCCACCACATATCTGCGTTGATTACTTTTTTGCCAGCTTTTGTAGTAAGAATATCCGGCAGCAGAGGACAGGGGTTAGCATTTGTTTCATCATAATTTGCATGATTGGCTGCATTCGGGTCGCCACTAGGTCCGGGTCTTAATGCTTGTATACCCAATTGTTGCATCATATTATCATGATCTTGTTGTGCCGTAAAGCTTACCGGTAAAGGGTATTGTCTTCCATTAATCGTAGTATCCTGTGCACTCCCCTTTTGTATTAACGCCGTAATAATTAGATAAAAAAATAATTTTTTCATGATTTTACGATTATGACTTTAAAAGACAATTTTGTCATCATTATTGTTCCTCAATATTGATATAGTTTAACTCTTTGAATATCCCATTGATTTATCGGGATTCTTATATCCCTGCCCTGGTTATCTTGATCGCCATTCATACGACGACCTGGCACCCATTTTCCATTTTCAAAACTACCTTCATCCAGACTTAGAATACCCGCCCTTTTCCCCGTGGTTGTTGTGGCAAACGTAACCACAACACCTGTGCCAGCAATATAAAATTCATTCGGGGATACCTCAATTATAGTACAACCGCCCAAAGGCCATTTACCATCTCTTGAACCGGACGACCATGGAAGTGTATAATCATGTTTTATAATTAGTCGGTACTCGCCCATAGTAATTGTTTGATAGGCAGAATCTTTGCTTAACAGGAAACCATTCACATCGCCTTCGGGTTGATACTTTGAAATCAGAGGGCTTATCTGTCTTAAAATATTATATGCCTTACCTATTGGTTCATCTTCCGGATGCAATGTCGATTCAATTGAGAATGGAGAAAAAGATAAACAATTGTAATGTCCGAATGCAAAGAAAGCTTTTGCAGCATCATCCTTCTCGAAACGAATTTCCGGAATGAACAATGGAGCGCAGGAGCGGGTGTATAAATCGGTCCAATGCCGGAAATTTGGAAAATAGATATCTGGCGCTAACATATCAATTGCGGGCGAACCTGCTTTCCAGATATCTCTCAAATGAGGTTCCGGTCCGCCACTCGGGTATTGACCAGGTTCCCACCCCGCGCGATTTAAGGCAGTATTTACATACATCGGCAAATCATAAATAGCCTTTCCTGCCGCAGCAATTTCATTTACATATTTTGAATAATTCCATGCCATAAAAATTTCATCAGTTGCCAAGCCTTTGCCGAAAATATCTTCCCAGTTACCCGAAGTTTTAAAACCGGCGATCGCCCAAATAGAATCTAATTCCGGTGTCAAATTAAGCTTATTCTTTTGCAGATAATGTATCAATTCTTTCGGAATAGGTTGGCTGAATGCGGCATTTGCCGCTTCATCATAAGAACGTGCGTTGTCAAGCATTCCTATTTCATTTTCCACCTGAACAGCAATTACAGTGTATTGCTTACTATCAATCTGTTTAAGATGCTGCATCAACCGTACAAAGGCATCTTTATCCGTCTCAAGATTATTTTTATTGAAGGGGGTCAATATTTCCAGCGGGATACCCTTTTTATTCAAAACTCTGGGAAATCTTTTGGTATCGGTTTTAACCCATGCCGGCACATAGCAGGACATGCTATTTTTCCACGAACCGAACCAAAGCAAGACTAGCTTCATATGATTAAGTCGCGCGTCTTCTATTAAAGAATCAACCAAAGAAAAGTCAAAATCTCCTTCAACTGGCTCCATCAATTCCCAGTAAACAGGAGCAATTAGCGTATTCAGATTCATCTGTTTTAGCTTTGACCAAACAGGTCTCATATAATCATTGCTCGATGCGCTTGAGTTGCCTAATTCTCCACCGAGAATCAGGTAAGGTTTATTATTTACCAACAATTGCGTATAGTGACCAATTTTAATTAACTTAGGAATAGATGATGTTTGAGCATTCGTATCAAATAAGGAACAAAAAAACATAATTGCCAAAAACAATGCTCGTTTCATAATTATTTATTTGTGTTATGTAGAATCATTCACCCGTTTCAAAAGGAGACGCAGGTAATCCTTGTTTATTGTATAGGTTTGGATTTACCGGATTATCTGCCCAAGCATACCTTACATATTTTGGATCTTTTATCTCATCACTCCAAACAACCAATTTATTGCCCTCTATTTTTGCTTTTGCCCAAACAAATTTCTTATCTGCCCCTGCAATCGCAAATTCACCTTCTACTTCTTCAGCATTAGGAGAAACATAAGAAGAATCTTTAAAAATCAAACCACTGCCAATATGGGTAAATGAAACAATTATTTTATTGCCTTGGGTGGTGGAGGATTGATAAATTGGGCCGGAATAAATTAGATTTTCTCCATAAGCAATTTTTTGGGCAGCCAAAGCTAAACGGTCTCCGACGGGTTTTTTCCTATCGGGATGAATGTCATTCCATTCACCTTTATCAATGGCAACCGCCATTCCAGTATTTGGTTCGGACAAACAGTGTAATTGTGCATTTCTCAATTCGGCCCAGCCACTCTCAGAAGGCAGGTAATTAAAATCACCATAGCCCGGAAGCTGCACATACAAAAATGGAATATTTCCTTCTTTCCACTTATCGCGCCAATTGGCAATCAACGATTCCTGTAATTGCTCATAATCTTTTGGATTGCCGGCATTACTTTCCCCCTGATACCAAACTATTCCTTTAATAGTATAATTGATTACAGGCGCAACCATTGCATTGTATAAAGCTGTTGGTGAATTTTGTGCAGAGAATCCAAAACCTCCGCCAAACCCTCGATGAGGAATGAAGACCTCTCCTACTTTGTATTGCCAATAACCTTTTAAATCGACCGTGTCATTTCCTGCAAATAGGCAATAAGGCTTGTCGGAAACGAACCCCCCTTTTCCAAAATTGTTGGTCACACGGATTACAAATAAATTCTTCCCGGGTTTTAATATATTGCCAGGCACAGTATACCTTCTTTGTGGATATTGATAAGTCGTATGACCCACTTCTTTACCATTTATATACAAGGCATCGGCATCTATAATTCTGCCTAAAAAAACCTTTGCTTCCTTTCTTGTCATAGATGCCGGCACATCTATTTCTTTTCTATACCAAACCACTCCGTCTAAGTTTCTTAATCCCTGATCTTCCCAATAACCCGGAATGCCGATTTGACGCCATTCTGTTGGAACATAAGCGGTACTGTACCATGGCTCAGCGCCCGTAAGCCCTTTGTCCACCGGTTTTGGCATATTTGAAAAATTATGTGAATGCCTCCTACTAAAACTATTAATATAAGCAGTGTCTTTATTCTTGTCAAGCGTTTTTAAAATCGAAGGAAAATTTTTAAAACCTTCTTCGCTCATCCAAGCTTCAATAGGCGTTCCACCTACGCTCGCGTTAATAATACCTATGGGGACATGATATTTTTGGTATAAGTCTTTCGCAAAAAAATAAGCGATCGCCGAAAAATCAAGTACATCAGTAGGGTTGGCTGACTTCCAATAACTAATAGGCATAGTATCCAACGGATTTTCTAAATTAGTCAATGTAGGAATCCAAAACTGTCTTATTTCAGGATAGTTTGCACTTGCCACTTCTTTGGCATATCGAACACTATGTAGCCGCATCTGATGTACCATATTTGACTGACCAGAACAGAACCACACATCACCAATCAGTATATCGTGGAGTGTAATTCTATTCTTACCGGAAATCTCCATGGTATAAGGCCCTCCAGCTTTCATCGCAGGTAGTTGAATCAACCATTTTTGGTCGTCACCTGCTTTTGTTTTAAAGGTTTTATTATTAAACCTTACCGTTACTTTTTCTCCTTTGGAAGCCCAACCCCAGATATTTATATTCATGTCTCTTTGTAAGACCATGCTGTCTCGGACCAAGCTGGGCAATTTTATTTGGGCAGAGGCAGAATCGAATACAGCACTAGCTATTAATACTAAGAGAATATTAAATACTTTTTTCATTTTCTTATAATTTTAAATAATGATATTAATCAGAAACCAATGTTGTAATACTAGATTCAGGAAGTGCTATACCAAATTTACCACTTGAAACAGAAAGGGTACTAGACGCAAGATTGGCCGAACTTGTAGTGGTATATGCTGTAAAATTTGGAACAGATACCCCACTTAAAGTAAGGTTTTGATAAACATCCTTCGAATTTTGATTTATTAAAACGACTACTATTTTTGAACCGCTTTTGTATGCAGTCATATAAATACCCTTATACGTATTTTGTGTACAAGAAATTTTGGTATAACCCGGACGAATATATCTGGCATACTGCGCTATTACATAGCCCAGTTTCTGAATAGCACCGGACTCGCTGATGGGACCATAACTTCTTCTAATATACCACCAGACATAGGCACTCCAACCTACATTCATACAATCATTAATCTCTTTTGCCGCACTCATAGCATTTGACCAGTCATCACCACTCACGGTAGAATTAATATAATGCTCAGTCATCCAAACCGGTTTATCTACCGATAAATTATAAGGGGTTGCACCATAAATATGTCCTGCTATAAAAGTTGTTTTTGCTTTAGCTATAGCATTGCTTAAATAATTATTTATAAAAGTCGGAGCCATATTAAAAGGCTCTGGAGCCATAATAGGTGCACCACAACTATCTCCTTCAGCCGCAACAAAATCTGCCACATCAGACGCTGTCATTTGCATCGATTCATAAGGCACCGTAATATTGGGTTCATTTGTTGGGCTGATAGCTACTAAGCCTCCCGATGCAGCATTAAAGGATTTAAGATAATTAGCGAAGTCTTTATATGAGGTCGTTTTAATTTTTCCACCGATGGCACTGTCATTCGTTTTCATCCACGCTGGAGCCGACCAAGCCGTCGCAATTGCAGAGCCGCCAAAAGACTTACATGCGTCAATGGTAGCCTTAGCCTGTGCAAACTCAGTGCTGTCTACTGGCACACGTACACGAACAAGACTCAGTCCAATACCGGTAGAGGGAGAAAAAGCAGTAACACGTTGGTCGCTTGTTAAATCCCCGGTCCAATCAATGATATCCGCACCACCAAATCCATAAATAATTTGTTGAGTTGTACCAGCATCAATGACGGCAGTCGCATTTGCTGTATCTATTCCGGAAGCTTTTACAACTGGCGGTGGTGTCTCAACAATACCGTCGCTTTTTTTACAACCGAAAATAAACAGCATTACAGTAAAGCTTATAAGAAGAGTTTTCTTCATCGAAAAATTGCTATTATGGTTTTTAAATTAAGTTTCAGCTCATTAATAGGCAGAAAGCACAGGTCTTCAAATGAATAGTCCTAGTTCTACATTTGAATTGCTCCATAAAGTGCTGCCAAATAGGAATATATTATTTATTCAGAGTTTCTGGGGGACCAAGATAACTCTGCTCAACGCCACCAAAATCCGCTACTATCTTTTGTAAGACAACAGCCGGGCTAATCATCCAAAATTTAATGGTATGCTTCCCAGATTTTTTGATAGAATGACTGGTGGTCTTAATAATGATATCGTTGGATACCCAATTTCCCCACATAAATCCATTCGCATCTTGTTTATTAAGAGAGACAATCTTTGGTTGTTCACCATCAATAGAAACAGCGAATTCTAAGCCGGTTGAATCATTTTGAAAATTCAATGTCGGAGAAAAATAAGTTTCTAACTTAAACGAACCCGTATCATAACTATAAAAATCATATTCAAGATGGGGGCTATTTACAGAAATGGGTTGCTTTTTAGTGGTCACAGGAAATGTCGTAATTCCATTCCCTTCTTTGCCAATGCCGGGAATGATTTTCCACTGAATATTATTTGCATCAACCTTCTTTGTATAATTCGCCGCCTCAATTGAAACATAGCCATTTCTTTCAAAAAACAAGTTACCTTTGCTATGAATGGGGATTAAAGATCTTGCCGAATGATTCACCGCATGTTGGGGCTCAACCGCTTCCCCTTTTGAATTATTGGTAACATACATAACCGCCGGCATTTTTTGATGGCGCGGTTCTTGCCAATTGGTGTAACCAATATGGGTCTGATCCATCATGTGGTTCCATTTACCATTGTCTAAATGATTGTATGTTGCAGAGATTAAAGAGTCATTTATATAAAATCTATTCGCCTCATCCGCATATTTATTCGCTAATACATTATTTTGCTTTGCGTAATAATGATTCCACGCAACTGCCGTATAAAGATCTTGCAAATTAGCACAAGCCTTAACTGGATGAAGTACTAATTCAAAAAAAGCATCCCTGTATTCTTTCGGCAGTTCATCATTTATTTTTCCTGCTTCTTTGGCGAGTTGATCGTAATCATCTCTTACGCGATTCGATTCGTTATAATTTAAAATACTATAGGTATTTTCATTCAATAACTCAGGTTTCCTTCTGGCATTGTATTGCGTATATTTTTGAATAATCTTTCCAATTTCTTTCGCATGTTCTGGGCCAAATTGTGTCGTGGCCCATTGGGTATAATAATCTTGTATATTATCTTCACTCCATTCCTTCACATTCCAAGCATAATCCAAAAAGAAATTAATAGGGAATTCCATTGGCTTTAAGTCGCCCACATTCACGATCCAGATATTTTTGACATTATGGGCATAAGCCAAATGCATTTGCTCCCACACACGGGAAATATTATTTGTATTGAGCCATTTATAATTTCTGGGACCACCTACATAGTCAAAATGATAATAAATACCATAGCCACCACTTCTTGGCTTAGCATCGCTTTTCGGCAATCTTCTTATATTGCCCCAATTATCATCAGAGAATAATAGTGTAACATCGTCGGGAACTCTCATTCCCTTATCATAGTAATCTTGCACTTCTTTATATAAAGCCCAATCCTGAGGCGTTTCAGAAGCTGGTTTACCGGTAACTTCAGCAATTATTTGTCGTTGATCTTTTACTATTTTTTCCAACAATGCAATATTACTTCCTTCTGTCATTGGCTTATCGCCATCACCTCTCATCCCAATCGTAACCATCGTTTCACGATGATCCATATTTTCAATTCCCTGCCGCCAAAAAGTACGCAAGGTGCTATCATTGGTTTGATAATTCCAGGCGCCTTTATTCTCATGTCGCCAATGCTCAGTAGCTTGGTTCATTGGCTCTTGATGAGAAGTACCCATTACAATCCCATATTTCTGCGCCATTATAGGATTAAGTGTATCATCATTGTTAAAAGCACTTCCCCACATAGCCGGCCAAAGATAATTGGCTTTTAGGCGTAGCAATAATTCAAATACTTTATCATAAAATAAATGATTAAAACTGCCAAATTTCTCATGAACCCAGCCAGATAAAGCAGGCGCTTCATCATTCAAAAAAATGCCACGGTACTTTACAGAAGGTGAACCAAAATTATAAGTACCATTCTTTACAAAAACTTCCTTCTTTTTTTTAGCAGGCACATCTGCCCACCAATACCAGGGCGATACACCCATCTGTTTGGATAGTGTGAAAACCCCATAGGCAGTACCCCTTCGATCGCTACCTACAATCACAAGTGCCTTATCAATTCCCTTAAAAGGATGGTCAACAACTTGTAATCGGTATGCCTCCCATTTACCTTTTAAATCAGAAATATTTAATTTCTTATCTTTTACCAATTGTTGAATCAATGATGATGTTTCAACAGACCCAATGATGATCATATTCTTTTCGGAAGAGGCAATCGAATTGGCTATTTTCAGTTTCTTACCTGTCACGCTTAGAATATCCTGCTGTAATAAAGAAGCCGCTTTTCTTATTAAAAAACAATCGCCATCATCAACATAAATACTTGCCGCGAATTTTTGTGTAACCACTGGAAACGCATCTGCGGTATTTTTTCCCGAAATAAAACTTTGGCCAAATAATCTTAAACAAGAAAAACAGGAAATTAAAATAACTAACACAAAATATCTTTTCATAATAATAGTTTTATTTCTTAATAATCATAAAAAGCCTTCCCCTTTTAGAATAAATAATAAAACCCCTCCCTCCCTTAAAATTTATCGATAAATGTTTCAATAATGAATTTCGTTTATCTGAATTTTAAGGAAGAGAAAGAGTTTCATATTTTCAAGCCATATATAATTTTCCCTCTTACTCTTATAGATATCCGGGATTTTGATATGCTTTCTTTATATCGTCGCTCACCTGCATTGCATCTAACTGTCCTTGTGGAATAGGACGCAAGTAAAGATAAGGCTCTATATCACGAGTAGATGTTTTCAAAGTATGGTCGCCTGGAGCACTGCCACATATTTGATAAGTGGAAGCTAAATTTGCCCACTCTTGTGTACGTACCAAATCAAACCAACGATATCCCTCTCCGTAATATTCACGAGAACGTTCTGCTAAAATATAATCAATAGTAATAGTTGCTGGCGTAGCAGCTACCATTGCAGCACTATTGTCTGCCACCTTCGCGGAATTTTGAGCATTAGAGAAATTCCACATTCCTGCTCGTGCACGAAGTATGTTAATCAAACCTCTCGCTGTTCCATCATTAGAATAGGTTCCGGTTACAGAAGTTGTAGAGGCTCCTTCAACCGCAGCTTCAGCTGCAACAAAGAACAATTCAGAAAATTTGTCAATATCCCATGGCCGTGTACTACCTGCATTTGGATTTCCTAAAGTCCCCGCATTATCCGTACGATAATTGCTAATTTTCCAGAGACCTGGGAATACAAGTCTACTGATACCATTCGGTCCCACGACAAAATCTGCCCTATTAGGAAGTACACCCAGCCCCATTCCACTTTTATAAACTGAATTAGAATAATCAATAGTTTGGCTAGGTTCGGTATCTAAGAATGTAACCACGGCATCTCCCTCACCAATCGGCATGAGGTTGGCATTATATAATTTTGAGTATTTTTTACTCAAACCAGACTCATTCATATTACAACGATAAACCGTCATAAAAGTGCCGTCATAACGAGAATCATTAGATTTATCGGCAAAAGTATTTTCAATAGCGCCGACTGTAGGGGCCATACGAACCCATGGACGACCATAGCCCTGTACAGATGCACGTTGAACCGAGTTTATGGGTACCCAAGCTGTGCTACTATCGCTACTAGTCATAGCAGGATAGTTCCAGTTCTGCATCCAAGCTGAAACGTTGTCTGTACTATTTGAACTATATGTTAAAGATCCCCCATTGTATTGGGCGCTAGTCTGCGTATGATCCGCATACAACATTATTTCATTATTGCGATCATTTGCACCATTATTTACATCATAAAATGTCGGTTGCAATCCAAAAGAGCCAGGATTCTCAATGGTATTTGTTGCAATATTATAAGCTTGCTGATAATACCATTGGGAGTTATGACCATCAGGATCTACACGTGGGTCGGTGACAGCCGGATAAGTTGGGATCTTATTTGGATTTTTTAGCCACCATGCGTAGGTCAAATATGCCTTTGCCAAGTACAATTGAGCTACAGGTTTAGTGACAGTTCCTGTAAGACGAGCAGCCATTGGTAGATTGTTCACAGCTTTAATTAAATCTGGGAATATACATTTTGTATAAACCTCAGGTACTGTATTGCGAACAGAGGAAACTGAAGGCGTAATGTTAAATTGCAGATTCCCAGAACCCAAATCCAATGGAACCCCACCAAATGTCTGTACTAATAAGAAGTAGTCAAATGCACGAAAGAAATGGGCTTCAGCCAACAATGAACTATCGACACCCGCTGTAGTGCCATATTGAATCACTCCGCTAGCCGTATTTATATTGGTAAAACTGGTTCCCCATATAGCATCCGTACGACTGGTTGTAGAAGATATCAATCCTTGACCGGTCATATCCATGACAGTGAAATTACCATCGAGCGTTTGACCATAGGTTGATTCATCTGTACCTACCTCATTTGTCCCATAATAATAGGGCTGCCCGTATATATTTCTCAAATTAGCGTACATTTCTGTTAATCCTCCAATAATACCAGCCTTCGTCTGGAAAAATTGAGGCGTATAACTACTCCGTGGCGTTTCCTGTAATATTTTGGAACATCCCCCCAAGCATAGACCAATTATTATTGTTCCTAATAAATATCTCGTATGTTTACGTTTCATTTTTATTTATTTTAAAATGTTAAATTAACTCCCAGCAAATAATTACGCGTTGAGGGTGTATTAAACCCTTGTGTCAATAAGCGATGCTGATAAGAGCTTACTGCCTGATTTTGATCACCGTAAGAATTCGTTTCAGGATCTAAACCTGTTTCACGATAGTAGGGTGAAAACAGAACAAATGGATTTTGTACAGTGAAATAGATTCTTAACTTAGTAATATATGAATTTTTCATCCATTTATTTCCTGTAAAATTATATCCAAGTGTCAGCGTACTTATCTTCAGATATGATCCATTAAAGTAACTTAAAGTGGATCCATATTGAGGATTATCGCCCCCTTGCCCTCCGGGTTTTGGATATTTAGCATTTGTATTGGTCGGTGTCCAATAATCTACATTTACATTGTTTCTACGACCGGTAAGTAAATTAAGATAGCTTGCAGAACCATAAAGTGTACTTATTAAAATACCTCCATTTTGAAAAATACCCACAGCAGTAAAATCAAACCCCTTATAAGTCAACCTCGTATTAAATCCACCAGTAAAATTTGGATCTACACTCATAATTTGTTCGTCTGCAGAACTAATAGCTCTTTTTGGAGTACCATCCGCATTATACCCCCCTGTATATTTTACTTTTATCTCACCTACATTTCCACCCGGTTGTAATGTATTTTCATAACCTTTGGCGCTGTCTTGTGCATCTTTCCAAAGTCCTATTTTCTGATAATCATATATTACATTAATAGGATGACCAACGAACCAACTATTATAAATGTCTGAAGTTACTCCCGATGCGAGGTGGGTAATTTTATTACGGTTGAAAGATATATTCATGCCGGCTTCCCAGGACCAACCATTTTGATTCTGTAATATCATTCCATCTAAAGACAATTCTAAACCATTATTTTGGGAATTCCCAACATTTGCAAGATAACTACCTACACCGTCGGTACTAGGAAGTCCCACACGTTGCAACAATTTATTGGTTTTGGTAATATAATATTCAATAGTACCAGTTAAGCGATTATTGAATAACCCAAAATCTAAGCCATAATTCCAGGTTTTTGAATACTCCCAGCCCAATTGTGGATTCGGTAAAGAAGAAACATAATAGCCAGTTGCATACGTTTTATCTCCAAAATTGTAAGGACTTATACTTAATGAACCTAATGTAGTATAAGGATCAACTGATTGGTTAGAGGTTTGTCCAGTTCCTACACGCAATTTCAACAAATTAATAAAGGAGAAATTTCTCATAAATGATTCTTTAGCTATATTCCATCCTACTGAAATCGCCGGATAAGTATGCCACTGATGTCCAGTAGCCAATACCGAAGCTCCATCAGAACGGACTGTAGCTGAAATCATATAACGGCCGTCATAAGAATAATTTACACGCCCCATGGCGGATAATAATCCTTTTTCCCAATAACTTTGATTTCCAGGCAGCACATCTATTTCCTGACTGGCAGTACCAATATTGTAATATTGGAATGCGTCCACCGGAATACCTACTCCTGATATGTATGTACTTCTATACTGGTTTTGCTCGGCGGAGTACAAAGCAACTACATTTATCTGGCTCTTATTAAAAGTACGGTCATAGGTCAACAGATTTTCAATTGTCCAGTCAGTACCCATTGAATTGCCGATAGAAGCTGTAGAAGCTGTGGAAGCATTGGTACTATTAACTCCAACTCCCGTAAAGCTGCCACTATTACTTATATTAAGGTTAAATCCCGCATTTACACGATACGCCAACCCTTGGATCCATGGTATTTTAATTATACCATAAGCAGAGTTATAAGATGAATACCCTTTATTTTGGCTCAGCCACTGCTTTTTTAAACTATCCACTACTTGTTTTGTATAAATCCAAGATTGATCAAGCGGCATCTGAATGAAGTACCTCGTCGACCCGTCTGCATTATATGGACTTGCCACTGGAGAATTACTTAACGCACCATAAAGACCAACTTGTGAACCCTGTGTATAAGTAAAACTATTCGTGGTCGTGAACCCTACCCGTACATATTTCCCAATCCCCTGGTCAATAGAGCCATGTAACGAAAAACGTTGATAATTTTGGGTAGGTATTACAGCCTGATTTTTATAATAAGATGCTCCAAAATTATAGCTTCCATCTTTAGTACCGGCAGAAACATTTACGTCTTGACTAGTCG
>NZ_JBNQGD010000128.1:18431-28621 GCF_050436765.1 Arachidicoccus sp.
TATAGCAATTTGTGCCAATCAGTATTGATACTATCATTTTCTGAAGATGCCAACTGAGCACTTCCATCCTGCTGATTAATATATATACCGGCGGCCTTACGAAGCGCAAGAAATTGAGGACCATTCATCATGGGAAATTCCTCTAAAATTTTATTTACACCATAATAACTATTTATGCTTACGTGCGCCTTCTGATCGGGAAACCCCTTATTAGTAGTAATTAAAATAACACCATTGGCTCCTCTAGATCCATAAATTGCTGTTGCTGAAGCATCCTTTAATACAGCGATATCTTTAACATCGCTCATATCGATGTCACCTATAGATCCAGGGTAAGGAATTCCGTCAAGTACAATTAACGGATCATTATTTGCCGATAAAGAACGCGTACCGCGTATACGAATCTGCATAGTAGCCCCCGGCTGAGAAGATGTTTGAGAAATGGCTACACCGGGAAGACGTCCTTGCAAGGCGTCAGAAATATTGGTCGATGGCACTTCCCGCAAACTGCTTCCACTGATGGACGCTACAGAACCTGTCACCGCTTCTTTCCTCTGAGTACCATAACCGATGACAACTACATCGTTAAGGTTAGTGGCAGCTGTTTGGGACAGTACCACTGAAATTTTCGACTGTCCCGAATAGACTACATCTTTTGTTTGATAGCCAATAAACGAAATTTCTAAGGTTTGACCTTGTACAGCCTTAATCGTAAAGTTACCTTGCTGATCTGTAAAGGTTCCTTTATTCGTTTTTTTATTCAAGACGGAAGCGCTGTTTATCGGCTTTCCGGTTGAATCAGTTACATTGCCATGAAGTTCAGTGCTAACATCCTGAGCGAATAATAGCGAGGATGAAAGCAGACTGACCGTTGTCATAAGCATACATGCAACAATCATGTTTCGTAAATTAAATTTTTGCATAAAGAACAATGTTTTTTATTAAATAAAATATCCATCAATCTAAACCGTATAATTGCAATCGATTGCAATTAAAATTCCAAAAAGCCTAACGTTTATTATGTATAAAACACAATTAAAATATTTGATACTAAAATGCAGTTTACAGCTAATTCAGCGACAACATATTTTATCTGTCAACTTGCATTTAACTCAATCAATTTCAAAATAACTTATGTTCGTCTGTAATTAAAATGCTAAAGTAGGTAAAATATTTAATAAATACAATCGATTGCATTTATTTTTTTTAAAAAAAGATAACCAGATGATACATTGTTTTCCAAGAAATGTTAATTGTATTAACTCATAGCAAAATTTAAAGCCCCAGCGATCTGTATCATAACCAGTGTCAAAGCTTTAATTTTTAAATTCCCACCAGTCAAAATTGAACAAATCGTCTCCAGCTTCTCTAAAAACAAAATAGATATCATGAACCCCCTTTACTTTATTTACCATACAAGACTGTGTATGCCACTTTTGTAATCCTCCAGTCGACTTAACAAGACAAGTGCCTAGCAAAAAACCTTTAAGACTATCCAGATGTATTTCTATTTGACCTGCATTTCCAGATGCTACACTTGCCTGAAATAAATCTGCCCCCTTTTTAAAGTCGACGCTACGTACTTTTATGAAGTCCCCTTCACTTATATTAGTAACATATGCACCACCATCATTTCCAGACATAGTTTTTATACCTTTTTCCCAAGCGATTGTTTCCGCCTCTACTCGTTTAAAAGGATTGACATTGGATAAGCTTTTAACAACCCCTGCTTTTGTTGGATTAATTCTAGGTATTGTACCATTTGCATTATATTTGAATTCTTCCACACAAACGGACCGATCAAATCCACCACCACCAGGAAGTGCTCCATCGTGATAAAACAAAAAAGATCTTCCTTTAAAATCTATAATTCCCGGATGATTGGTAAAGGCACCTCCTTTGATGATCTGGGACATAATCGTATCCCTGTAAATCCAAGGTCCCGTGGGTCCAGTACTTGTAGAATAGGCCAAATGCTCCGGGACGCCGCCAGCAGGATAAATTAAATAGTACAACTTATTTCTTTTATAAAACCAAGGTCCTTCTTCGTAGGTGGTAAATCTTTTTCCTGTACTATATTTTGTATTACTAATTTGAGATTCAAACCAGTTTCTCTGCTCTAAAGAAACTTGTCTTATACCCAGATTTTTATCAAAAGATAGCATATCCCTATTGAGCTTAACGTATCGTAGAACTGAATTTCCCCAAGTTAAATACGCTTGCTTAGCGCTGTCATAAATAACAGTAGGGTTTATATCACCGCTATCACATTGTTTTGAGATCAAAGGAACCTCTAAAATATCCCTAAAAGGTCCATTAGCCTTATCTCCTACTGCAACTCCGATAACTTTCTTATCAGTGTTTTTATCTATAGCACTTACATACCAGTAATATTTATTATCAAATTCGCTTTTTACGGTATGAGCCGCTAAACCATCAATAGATTTTGCCCATTTGAATGTTTTGCCGGCATTGAGAATTCTTAGTTTAAAGCTTTTTCCGGTCAAAGGCACCTGTACAACACCCACCTTCTTGTCGTAAGAGATCATATCCTTATTAAGCTTGACATAGTAAAGCGTTGGATTCCCCCAATAAAGATAGGCCTGTCCATCATCATCAATATAAACAGTTGGATCGATGTCTCCGTTGCCTGTCGTAACCAACAGTTTTCCCAGAGCATCTACAAAAGGGCCTGTAGGCTTGTCTGAGATGGCCACACCAATTGCCATACGGCCATTTCTTTGTGTCATCGGCACATACCAATAAAATTTTCCATTTCTTTCGATACACTGTCCTGCCCAAGCATTCTTGGACGCCCAATTAAAATTACCCAATGCCAGGCATTTACCTCTATCTGTCCAGTTTACCATATCAGTAGTAGAAAAGACATGCCAGTCCCTCATATCAAACCAAGTTGAATGATCTTCATCATGACCTGTATAAAGAAAAACCGTATCCTTGTAAACCATTGGTGCCGGATCTGCCGTATAAATGGTTTGAATAATCGGGTTTTGAGCTGTTCCCCATAGTGGAAAAAGAATAGCTAGTGAAAAACCTATAATTAGTTTTTTAGCCAAATATTTCATACGTAAATACTTTTACTTAACAAACAGGCAATAAAAAACTACCTATCTGTTTTAGGTGATCAAAATTGAAAAAGATGCCCGCTATTTGGAAAATTGAATTGACTTGATAATGATGTCCCCGGGCTCACATTCCACAAATTTCATAAATACATCATGATGGCCACTTATGTTTCTAATGGCTGTCGAAAAAACCTGCCAGCCGTTTTTTCCCTCTGCAGAAGTAATCGGAATTTTCGCGATTAATTTACCTCTTTTTAAATCATCTAACCAAATCTGCAAAGAACCTCGCGTATCTGCTGAGGCAGTAACAGTGACTTTAGTAGCACCCTTGTTTTCATTACCCAAGTCCACCCCTGAAATCATAGCCCAGCCACCCAATTCAGAAGTATTTGTTATGGCAATTGCACCATTTGTATTTACCTTCTTAATACCAAAATAATTCCTATAGCCGACCGCTGGCATGGCTGAAAAGCCATCCTTACATATGAAACAATCAAAATCTGCGGGCTGGTTTTCCGCAAAAAGTCCTAGGCTGGTTCCTACCCAAGAATTCCACTTTGGCTGCGCCTTGTCCAAATCAATAGAACTTATCGGAGCTCCAAGCGAAATCCAGTCATCTCCATCACCACTATAATAACCAGTAATCATATGAGCTTTCCTTTCCAATTTGAGCCAAACAGTATTTCCAAAAGTATTAGCAATACTACGTATGGTTTCACCCATCTGCAATATTATTCTACTGCCATTTTGATATCCAAGATACAGTTGAATATTTACAGATTGGTTACCATTGGTCAAATACAATCCAGCTTTGGATGTTGTATCATTGTTATTAATTTTTACATGCGTAATAGCGTTGTAATAATGGTCTGTTTCTTTTTGAAGCAAATGTGTTCTTTCCCCTTTCTTAGGTGAGAGCCGTATCCATCCCGTCTTTCCAAGGAGTGAACATTCACTTTCCGCCGTCCTATTTAAAAAATGCCAGCAAACATTTATACTATCTTCATTGAAGTAATCCGAATGAACACTACGCCATAAAATACCGCTTGATTGTGTAAGGTTTGGACGAACAACAGGGTAACTTGTAGGAGGGATACCCCAAGGACGATCTCCCACCCAAATAACACGACATAAGGAAGTTTGCCTTCCTGTTCCTGACCAGTCATCACCATTTGCGTCCTCATAACTTTGCGCAATTGTCCACCAAGTACCATCTGCCAATTGCAAAGGTGCTCCAATATGGTTGGCTACTCTGAAAGGAGAATTAGGATCATCTAGTGGTTTAAAGAAATCTCCTAACCGCTCCCACTTCGTAGAATCACTTGTCAATTCCTTTGTCCTTAAAACATATTGACCACCAGCAACACTGCCCGCGGGAAAATAATAGTAATAACCATTACGTTTACACATTACGGGACCTTCCGCCCAACTATATTGTAAATGTGCATTTATCCAATCCAGATTTATCATTTTGCCTGTGAGCTGTCCGTCTTTACCGATGGCATGGATGCGATTAATCTTTTGACCGTTTTTAATGATCATATAAGGTTGCCCATCGTCATCAATAAAAATAGAATTGTCGTAACCCAAAGGGCCATTTGAATCCGCTTTTACTTGTACGGGCTTTGACCAGGGGCCGTAAGGCGTACTGGCTTTTGCAAACCATTGTTGGTCACCGTTGGCAGAAAAATAGACCCAATAGCAGTGATTGAAGTAAGTAAGCGCCCCTTGCCAAATTCCACCTGATGGCCTGTCCTGCACAAAATCTGCATTTTGTGGATACACTACCCTGCTGATAATTTGCCAATGCACTAAATCAGTTGAGTGATAAATAGGCAAATAAGGCGTAAAATGAAAGCTCGAACCACAATAATAAAAATCTTTCCCTTTTCTAAATAGAGTTGGATCGGGATGATCTCCGGGCAAAACAGGATTCACATAAGTCTTTACTTCATTGTAGAAAGACGCCGAATCGACACCATTTTGCTGTCCCTGTACAAACGCAAGATCAAACAGTAAAAAAATAATTGTGGTGATACAATGGCCTAACTTATTCATCTTTAATTTCATTCTATTGATACTTTTAGTGATTCTATTATTAATTATTTCTGTGTTTAAACTCGTTGGCAATTATATCCTTTAATTTGTGAACAGGTGGAGCAATATCTTTTGGAATGGGCATTTTACTAAATTGCTGGAAATAAAGAATGCAGGCATCTTTCCATAAAACAGCATTGTCATATTGCTGTCCTAATTTAATTTGTACCAAATTAAATTGATTGCCATCTACGAATGGTTTAACCCTGTTCCAACTCTGTTGAAATGCATGTACCTCTTTTACACCTTTGTCATAATGATAACACAGGGCATTCCACAGGCTTTGTCCGTTTTTCATTTTATAAGTCCAGGGCAAATGATGAAACCAGAGCAAATATATTTCGGGGCAGGTGGCTACATTATTTAACTCAGAAGCTAGTGGCTCATGATATTGACTTACAGCATTACTGCCTTTTGTGGTGCGATCAAAACCTATACCACTGGCACTTGCTTGGTGGAAATAGGGTGGCGTCCAATCGGCTCTCACTCCTTTAGGTGCCCACCAGGGACCAGGACCGTAGTGTCCGTTAGCGGACATTATGTGATGTAATCCCAGCGGCATCATAAAATTCACCGCTGTTTCGCGACTATCCAGCATTATCTCCTTAACAGGATTCAAAAAGTTTTTGGTCCAGTCACTTCTGTAGTCTTTCTCACCGAACTTCCCAGAGACGTCGTTATAAAAAGTCAACTTCAGCCATTCATCTGCAATTTGTGCACTTGTTAATTGGTCGTTCCAGGCTAGTCTGCCAAAAGCATACCAGTTGGCCTGTGCAAAGGGATGACCGCACCAATTCGTATCTAAGCCGATATTTGAGACACCGGCAATAGCCGTATATTTTTGTGGATAAATACTGCCGTCTGTACATCGAGCAACCGTACTGCCTTTTCCTTGTTGGTAGGTATCACTTTTCAGGCACTCTTCCCACATGGTGGATAGAAAAACTAAGTAGACAGCGTGTCCTAAATATTCCTGTGTAATTTGCAGTTCTGGCATTACCGAGGTCTTTTTCATGGCACCAAATAGTGGGCTGAATGGCTCTCTTGGCTGAAAATCTATGGGACCATTTTTTACTTGTATGATTACATTGTCTCTAAACTTTCCGTCCAGAGGCTTGAATTCATTATAAGCCTGCTTGGCTCTATCATCATCGTTAGCAGTATAAACAAATGCCCGCCACATTACCACCCCATGGTAAGGTTTCAAAGCGTCGGCTAACATATTTGCACCGTCTGCATGTGTGCGCCCATATTGCTGAGGACCGGGTTGCCCTTCACTGCTGGCTTTTACTAAGAAGCCACCAAAATCCGGTATCAGCCCATATATTTCTTTTATCTTAGTTTTCCACCATACAATAACACTTGCATCCAATGGGTCGGCTGTTTTTAATCCGCCCAAAGAAATAGGCGAAGCAAAATTTACAGAGAGATAAACCTTTACGCCATAAGGACGTAAGATGGCTGCAATAGATTTTACCCTGTTAAGATAATTGTCGGAAAGTATTTTTGGAGATGCATTTACATTATCCAGCACAGCTCCATTAATACCTATGGAAGCATTGGCCCGGGCATACTGCTGCCATAAAGTTTTATCTTTTTCTGTTACGACAAACGGATCAGTCTTGCGCCAGAAAATAGAATTACCCGCATAACCTCGCTCTATGGTGCCGTTGAGGTTATCCCAATGATCTAAAACCCTTATTTGATAAGAAGGATTAGAAATACCGTCCCCCGTTTCATCTCCTGTTCGCTGGTAGCGTAAAAGATTGTACACTCCATACAAAATACCAATGTCGGTCGTCGCCTCAACAGAATTTTTAGTTAATCGAAAACCGCCATCCTTTAAAGCTTTATCTTTTCTTATTATTAATTTAATGGAGGCTCCTTGCGTACCGTGCCAGCCTTTTTTTAATTCTTGTTCAGCAATATCAAGTGTGGGAGAATGCCTTGCACAAACTACCCTTACCGACAATGGTTGGTTAGTTCGCAACCAAAGCTGATGCCCATCCTGCGCGCGTAGACGCAAAGTCATAACGAGAACAAAAGCGAAAATGATTAGCCTTTTCATCTGAGAATATTTATATTTTATGATCAACTTATTAAACCGAGATTTATTTATATTACTACAATTGGTCCACCATTTTATCATTGTAGGTATTAATTTCCATTAGTAGAAACCACCGGCTACTCATCAACTTTTACTTTGATTTGTGTAAACGAATGTGGCGGAAAACTATAAGACAATTTCCCTTCCTTGACATCTAAATCTTTCATCACAGGAATATATTGTGTTTTATCATCGAAACTAAATGGTGCATTTACATCTTTACAATCTACAATACTGACTCCAGCTTTCCCCATAAATGCCCCATTAGTGTTGATAATGCTTGTCCCAATTGATTTATCCTTATTTCTATTGACAACATTAATGATAACCGTATTGTTTTCTTTGTTATAAACACTGGTCACATCCAGATAAGGAATGTCTTTATATTGCGTTGTACTAAATTTATCACAATCTACATAGGTGTCAATAGAGCTACCCTTACAATTATTAGAAAATAATTTATAAGTATAAAATATGGGAGACTTAAATGTTCCCTTTTCTGGATCACTAGATAATAAAGAAGTTAACATGGTAAAATTGGCCATCTTTACAACATCAGCATGACGTATAAAAGAATTTAGACACTGCGCCAAGGGCAATACTGCTAAGAAATTCTTTCCAAAACTTCCATATTCATCTACCGACAGGTATATCGGATTAGCAAAATTATTTTTTGCTCTTGCAATATTGATTTCATCTGCTGTTACGTTGATTTTTTGTTCAAAATCCATTGCACCCGTGCCCATTGATGTGTAATAATCCGGAGATTTTTCCCAATAACGATGAATGGAAATATAACCTATCTTATCTCCTAACCCATTTAATACTTTACGGTTCCAATCAACCCATTTACCCGTTCCGTCATAATCTGAAGATCCAGAAGCAACAAATTCAATACTGCTATCCACTGACTTCATTGCCTTAGCTGCTTCTCTGGCAATCTTCACATAATCATCCGCATCTTTATGCCCAAGTTCCCAAGGCGCGCCATCTACTTCATTTCCCAAATCCCATATCTTCACATTGTAAGGTTGCGGATGTCCGTATTTGGCACGCAAGTCAGAATAATAAGTGCCCTTGGGGTAATTACAATATTCCACCCAGTGTACCGCATCAAAAATAGTCCCAAGTCCCAGATTTACACACACGACATTTTCACTGCCAATAGATTTATTCAATTCTATCCACTCATCTGTTCCAACATGGTTATTATCTGTCCCACCCCAAGCGAGATTGAGCCGACTCGGACGTTTGTCCTGCGGACCAATTCCATCCTCCCAATTGTATTGCATTAAATAATTTCCACCAGGCCAACGCATATTGGTAATTTTCAATTCCTTCATTGCATCAATGTAATCCTTTCTGAAGCCATTGTTATCGGCGAGAGGAGAACTGGGGTCATATAATGTACCATATAATGTATTATATTGAACCGTATCAGGCAACCCCATTTTAGCTCCATTAAAATGAATCGGCTCCATAAACACACCATAAATTCTTGGGCTGATCTTCCCTATAACCCTTGATACATCAATTTTTATGGTAGCATTTTGAGCAAAAACTGATCCTGATAAAAAGGATAGTAGCGCAAAGACTATTTTTTTCATAATCATTATTTTTATTGTTGATTTAATTGATAATTTTAAATATTTTTATTAGTAATTTATTATCTGTTCCGTCCATGTCGGTCCATTTATATAAAACATTCCATTTTTGTAATGTACCGGTTCAATTCCTAGCTGAGGTGTTTTTTCCCAAGGATAAAAAGTTTGACTGTACGGATAAGGGCGCTTTTCGTCCATAAGATAGTGGCACGAGCTCCACAATTTTCCGTCGGGACCAATAAACAAAGAGTTGGAGGCCGCTTCACAATAAGGATCTTGCGTATCCTGAAATTTCAAACCAGCATAACCACCTTCTGTAGCTAATGCTAGACGATACGCTCTTTTTCTGGTTCCAAAAATTGGCTCTGGCGACGCGAGCTTCCAGGGACCTAAAGGAGAATTTGCTTTAAGTAATCCAATTTCATAGCCACGGGTCCATGTCGAGAAAAACATGAAATAAATACCGTCTTTTTTAACGACAAAAGGAGCTTCAATTCCCCCTTCCATCCAGGTGGGGTAACCGGCTTGCTTTTTATCAAGGAACTTATGTATCGGCGTTATTAGTTTCCCTGTATTTAAATCAATTTTCGCTTGGAAAAGTCCGTTACCACTGCAATACAAATACGTTTGTCCGTCTTCATCTTCGAACAGTGTCGCGTCATTATTATACTGATTTGTCAATGGTCCATTTACCAATTTGTAGGGGCCTGTAACACTATCGGCCGAAAAAAGCCAAATACTATGGGTCTTCATCCCCTTAGGGTCAAGTGCCGTAACCTTACCGCTATTAACAGTCAACCAGTATTTATGTTTTATAAAATGAATCTCCGGAGCCCAAAACCGCCCGTTATAAGGGCAACCAGGTGGAAGCTTGCTGGCATCAATCAACCAGCAATACTGTTTCCAATGGATAAGATCGTCTGAAACTAAAAGACGAACTCCTGGATTTGGGCCCGTCCATACGGGATTAGATGTTCCAGTGCAATACCATTTATCACCCACTTTAATAATGCAGTAATCACGCATAGAAAGTGCCGTATCCCGTGTAATCGGATTAGTATACCGGAATTCATGTGTACCTTTTACCTCTTTAGCGTATTTGTGCATACTCATATCTTGAGCAATACCCGTAAGTACTGCCAGTATAAAGCTCAAAAAGAAAAAGATTTTTTTACCAATGAAATAAAACATCACCTATTTATTTTTATGTCTCTTTATTACTTTCATCTAAAACCGAACAGAAAGAAATCAATATAACTGGGCCGATTGTTATTGGGATCGGCAACAATTCTTTCT
>NZ_JBNQGD010000129.1:0-9956 GCF_050436765.1 Arachidicoccus sp.
GTTTTCATCTTTTAAAAACAAACTGATGACACGTTTGGTGAGTTCAGTCGCAATCTCCGTTAAGGTAAGTTCTTCTCCTGAACCCGTCGGATATTCCACCCGTAAACTATCTCCATAAAAGCGCCCATATTTTACAATACTTTGAATAAGCAGATAGTTAATAGGAATCCAAATAGGACCGCGCCAGTTGCTGTTCCCGCCGAAAAAATCAGACGTAGCATCTCCCGGATCATATTGAATACCATAATCTACGCCGTCAATGGTCACCTTATATGGATGATGTTCATGATATTTTGAGAGCCCTCTAATGCCGCCTTCACTTAAAAATTCTGTTTCATTCAAAACTCTTTGCAGCAGATGTACCAGGCGCTCTTTAGGTATAAGTGATAATAATATTCTATCACTACCATGTTTTTCTTCGTTGGGCCAAAATTTATTGTTTTCTTTTCGATAATTTTCAAACCAAGAAATACGCTTTGTAAAATCTTTCAGATGATGCAATGCCTGCTTTTTAATTACTGAAACTGCGAACATGGTTGTCAGACCCACAATGCTTTGAATGCGCAAGTGAAGTGGTTGATCATCTTTTACAGCCAATGTATCGTAATAAAACTTATCTTCTTCATTCCACATACCCAACTCATTGAGTGCCTCGGCAATTAATACAAAATGTTCAAAAAACTTGGTAGCCGTATCTTCAAATGAAATATCGTACAATGATATTTCCAGTGCCATGTCCATCATATTCAATGCATACATCCCCATCCAACTGGTGCCATCGGCTTGTTCCAATGCCATTTCACTATGCAAAGGCATATTCCTATTAAAGACGCCGATATTGTCCAATCCCAAAAAGCCTCCTTCAAATATATTATTGCCATTGGGATCTTTTCTATTAATCCACCATGTAAAATTGATTAATAATTTTTGGAAAATTCTTTTCAGGAAAACAACATCACCTACCCCCTTTTGCCGCTTTTCAATATGATATATTTCCATCGCGGCCCAAGCTTGCAGTGGTGGGTTCACGTCGCTGAAACTCCACTCATATGCAGGTAACTGGCCATCGGGTTTCATATACCACTCGCGCATCATCAACGCCAGCTGGTGTTTGGCGAAAACCACATCAATACGCGCAATGGCAATGCAATGAAAGGCTAAATCCCAAGCAGCGTACCAAGGATATTCCCACTTATCAGGCATCAATATGATATCCTGATTTTTTAAATGTTGCCAATCCCAATTACGGCCTTTTTTACGCGCATCATTATTTTGAACTATACCGTCTGGTTGCGATAACCATTTTTCTATATCAAAATGATAATATTGCTTATTCCAGAGCAACCCTGCAAACGCCTGACGCTGAATATTTTTAATATCGTTGGATAGATGTTGTGGTATGATAGACTTATAAAATTCATCTGCTTCGCCCTTTCTTAATTGAAAAATATATTCAGATCCTTTCTCAAAAGGTTCTTCAATTTTTTCATTAGACAGGCGTAAATAAATGGTTTTAGTCTCTCCTGCCCGCAGATGCAAATGATATACAGGTGAAAATTTTGTACCCTCTGTATTGGCTTTTAAAGCCTTCACATTTTCCTTATGAACAATAGCTTGCTCAATAGCGTCTTTGGTAAAGGGATATTTATTTTCCCAACCAAAAAGCTTTTTATAATTCGTTTCATTCTCGGTAAAGTAGCTAGTTTCTGTGGGCGGAAAATAAAAGTAATAATCACTCAAGCGCGAATGCTCTGCGCATACAGCATTGTCGCCTGATCTTACCATTTTGGGTTTCGGGATAGAAGCGTCAAACTGCCAACGATTATAAAACCATAAAGTTGGCGAAACAGTTATCGGCGCTGAGCTTAAACCACGATTCTTAATTTCGATTTTTATCCCAATATCATTTTTAGCATACTTTGCATAAATAACAGACACATCAAAATAAGCATCATTGTTGAAAACACCGGTATCTAAAATCTCATATTCAGGTTCTAAGGGGGAGCGTCTTTTATTCTCTTCAATCAATTGCTCGTAAGGGAATTTCTGGTGTGGATATTTGTATAAGTAGTGCATGTAATAATGCGACGGAATATTGTCTAAATAGTAATAAAGTTCTTTTACATCCTCTCCGTGATTACCGTCATAATTGCCCAAGCCAAACAGCCGTTCTTTTAAAATATCATCTTTGCCATTCCATAACCCAACACAAAAACAAAGGTTTTGAAACATATCAGAAATGCCGGCTAGTCCGTCTTCCCCCCAACGGTAAGCTCGACTGGACGCGTGTGAGAAAGGAAAATAATTCCAGGCATCTCCATTTTCACTATAGTCTTCTCTTACGGTACCCCATTGTCTTTCAGAGAGATATGGGCCCCATTTTTCAAGAGGAATTTCTGTTTTGGCATTTGCGAATAATCTTTGGTATTCAGCGGTCATATTTAGTTCATTTTTCTATAAAGGGGGATGAAGGTACATAAGTTTTAGTCATTATAGGATGCCGCTATTTTAATACATTTTTACCGTTAGATTGATCCATATTTTTTGGATAAATATGCTATCTTAGAAAAAATTTTGATGAAGACATTTTTTTATAATAAAAAAAATATTGCATTAATCATATTAGGCATTCTATCCATTTGCCTTCATCTATTTTCTACAAATAAGGGATTAGTCGAGCAATATTATTCGAATGGCCTGTACCCTCTAATTGGTAGTGCATTACGCCGTTTAACCGGGCGCCTGCCGATAAGCATAGGAGATGTTTTGTACACGATATTTGGTTTATTTTTAGTAATCCGATTATTTAGATTTTTCAAAAAAGTATTCAAAAAGCAATTGACTAAGCAATATGCGAAAGCGTCTATTTATACAATTCTTTTCTGGTTCTTTTTTGTCTATTTCCTATTTAACGCTTTATGGGGATTAAATTATAATCGACTCGGCATCTCTTCACAACTACATTTAAATCCAACCAGCGATTATTCTACGCAGGCCTTAGATTCACTCACACAAACATTAATCCACAAAACAAATGAAAACAGATTAGCACTGGGGGAAAAAATAAAATACCCAAATACCACCACTATTTTTAATGAAGCTGTGCAAGCTTATCATAATATTGAAAAAAAATATCCTTTTTTGCACTACCAAAATCCTAGCATCAAAGTACCCGTGTACAACACTTTGGGAAGTTATCTAGGCTATAGCGGCTATTACAATCCATTTACCGGCGAAGCACAAGTAAATACTGTATTACCAAAATTTGTATTACCCTATGTCACCTGTCATGAAATGGCACATCAGTTAGGCTATGCGACGGAAGACGAGGCGAACTTTACAGGATATTTAGCGGCTACCCAATCAGAAGATGTGTTGTTTAAATATTCTACCTATCTGGATTTATATAGATATGCCAATAATGAGTTGTGGTTTAGAGATTCTTCACTTGCCAAAGAAAATTATGCAAAACTAGACACCTTGGTAAAAACAGATTTACAATATTTGAGAAAATATTTATTGGCACATGAAAACCCCGTAGAAAGAGGCACAACTTATCTTTATAGTGAGTTTTTAAAAGCCAATCAACAACCGCAGGGTATAGATACGTATAACATAGTAACAGCCTGGCTTATAGCTTATCAGAAAAAGTACAAAATATTATAGAATTAAGATTCCTGAAGCCAATTCATTAATATATTTTTATTAGACTCATAACTAAAACTTGAAGAAATATGCAGCCCGTTTCGGATATGGACCAATCGCATATTCTCTGATTTATAAACATCAATCATAGCTTGTCCTATTTCGCTAAATGATTTGCCTTCGATAAAATAGGGCGCATCTTTTGCCAACTCTCTAATGGAAGGAGAATCGAAAGTCATGACTAATGTGTTACATTGCAAAGACTCAAATACGTAAGGCAAATCACTATCTCTACCGGTAAGCATCAAAAATCCATAAGCTGAGGCTAACAACAAATGATATTCAGATCGAGATAATTCTGAAAATAAAATAATGTCGTCTCTGAAATAATAAGAGTCTAACATTTCTTTAAAAACGATATTGTTGATGATTTTTACATCCATCAACATGATCAATTTCATCGAGCTATTCTGCCATTTTTTAAAATAAGAAAATGCTTTCAGATAAATAAGGATTTCATCTATGTTGTCTCCACTTGATTTCAACAAAAAGTATTCACAACCTTTACTGAACTTCTCTTTTGTCAACTCTTTATCCTCCCACGACAATATCTTAAAACTATCATGAGGGACGGGCTGTAAGGTTTTTATTTTGGCTGAAAGTCCTACATTTAAAATGGTTCCTAGCGTATCTATAGCTGAGGCGGAGTAGGTAAATACAAGTGAAGCATTAGTCACATTTTGAGCAATACGCTTTAAACTCAATTGCTGCCACCGAGTGGCCTTTTTTGGATTGATAAAATATTCCATCCCAAATAGCATCATTATCTGGGGCTGCCGAATCATTTTATGAGACCCTAATAAGCCATTTAAATAAATAATCTTTTCGACATTTAACTGTTTTATAATCTTCGGTAAATGGACAGCATACCAAAGTTTCATCATTATTTCGTTATCGTCGGGCGCGTCTACTACATACAATGTATCTCTTTTCCCATAGGTATGGGTATTTAATTTTTCGTCGTCCTGTAATTCACATACAATACCACCACGCGACAAAAAATCATTCACAATAATGTTATATATATAAGTGGCATAAGAGAATTCGTTTAACGATTCTCTTTGTTTTACAGTCATCCAACGCATAGAAAGCAAAGTTAAAAATCCATTTAAAACTGAAAAGTATTTTTATAAAACAAATGATAACCCTATTTTTGTTTTCATCATGGATCCAAATTTTTGGAACAATAAATGCAATAACCCTTCATGAAAAGAACAAATATATTAAATATATTAATTATATTTATATTATGTATAGGAGGAATAAACGCTCAATCAGTTAAAGTCGCGCCTCCAATCAATGGTTATAAATACATTCAAATTAATGATGCAGATCACAATTTTGGCAATTTTACCTACGGCAAAGCTATTGGATATTCCGTAAAAA
Organism: Arachidicoccus sp.; assembly: GCF_050436765.1. NCBI lineage: Bacteria > Pseudomonadati > Bacteroidota > Chitinophagia > Chitinophagales > Chitinophagaceae > Arachidicoccus > Arachidicoccus sp. The sequence continues at coordinate 5,092 of NZ_JBNQGD010000129.1, forward strand.
TGAAAAATATTAGTGAAGATACTTTACAACTCACTAATGTGGTTGTTAGTTGCGGTTGTACAACGCCCGAATATAAGGTCGGAAATTATGCGCCTGACAGTTCAATTAATATGCATATTGGGTTTAATGGATATACTGAAGGGAAGCTCAATAAAACCATGAGTGTATTATTTCAGGACAAAGGAAAACCCTTTGTAATCATACTTCGCTTTAGGGGAAACGGCATCAAAAAAGAATCTGCAACAAAATAAACTTTTTATACTTTCAATTATCAAACATAAAAATTCTAAAAAAATGAAAAAAATATTGTTCGCTGTTGTGATACTATTTATTTGTACGACTGCTCTTAAAGCACAAGATAGCATCAAAAATACGGCTGTGCCACAAGCCCATTTTAATGAACTAAAACATGAATTTGGGAATATTCCACATGGTATTCCGGCAACCACAAAATTTACTTTTGAAAACAAAGGTAAAACGCCTTTGATTATTGAAACAGCTACCGCTACCTGTGGTTGCACTACGCCCATTTACCCTAAAGCTCCCATTTTACCTGGTAAAAAAGGGGACATCGAAGTTACTTATAATGCTCAAGCCATGGGTCATTTTGTAAAAATGGTAGATGTAAAATTCGCTCAATTTAACCGACCTGTGAACTTAGTTATCAACGGCGACGTGGTCGCGAAATCTGACAAATAATCATATATAGGCAAATAATATATTTCTTATTTATAAGCGACAATTCTTCAGATTGTCGTTTTTTGTGCCATCTTTTGCATAAAAAATATAGGAGAAGTCATCAAAATGCGTTTTTTTTGCACAACGAAAATTTATAGAAATGTCAGCAACTCCCGCCATCTTACTCTTAGCCGATGGGCATGTCCTTCACGGAAAATCTTTTGGAAAAATAGGCACCGCGGCAGGTGAAATATGCTTCAATACCGGAATGACCGGCTATCAGGAAGTATTTACCGACCCAAGTTATTACGGCCAGATACTCATAATGAACAATGTACATATTGGAAATTACGGCACGAAAAATACAGATGTAGAAAGCTCCTCAGTAAAAATAAAGGGATTAATTGGTCGCAATCTTGAAGATAAATATTCTCGCATTCAAGCAGATAGCTCTTTAAGCGACTATCTTATTAAAAATAATATTGTATCCATCGCGGATATAGATACCCGCGCCCTGGTTACCTACATTCGCAACAAAGGTGCAATGAACTGCATCATCTCTTCAGAGATAACAGATATAGAGGAATTGAAAGCTAAGCTTGCCAAAGTACCTGAAATGGAAGGACTGGATTTAGCAGACGAAGTAACGACTAAAGAAGAATATGAATTAGGTAATCCAACCTCACCAATCAAAATTGCCGTGCTAGATTTTGGCATCAAAATGAATATCTTAAAAAATCTTACTAATCGTGGAGCGCACGTAAGAGTACATCCGGCACATACTCCTTTAAAAAGATTAAAAGAGTTCTCCCCCAACGGCTATTTCCTTTCTAATGGTCCTGGTGATCCGGCTGCGATGCCTTACGCGATAGCAACCGTAAAAGAAATTATTCAGGAAGGTCTTCCTGTTTTTGGAATTTGTTTGGGCCATCAGTTATTGGCTTTAGCCAATGGAGTACCTACTTATAAAATGCACTTAGGTCATCGTGGACTTAATCATCCGGTAAAAAATAAAATCACCGGATTGAGCGAAATAAGCACACAAAACCACGGTTTTGCTGTGGATGCCGATAAGATCAACGAACACAAAGAGTTAGAAGTTACGCATGTTAATCTTAATGACGAAAGTATTGAGGGCTTTAGAATGATTAACAAACCTGTTTTCAGTGTACAATATCATCCGGAAGCAACCCCTGGTCCACACGATAGCCGTTATTTGTTTGATGACTTCATCAAAGAAATAAAGAAAAATATCAAATAGTATTTAAAAGAATCTATCAATGGCCCACTTCGGAAGAAATGGGCTTTTTTGTACTTGTTATTTATTCATATGTCCTCACCCTATATCGAAGTAACCTTTCAATAGAATCAAAGATGAATCCAACGATTTCTCTTATTCTTCTTATTAGTTTTATTGCGTCCCTGGTAAGGTCAACATTTGGATTTGGCGAATCTTTAGTGGCTGTACCATTATTTCTTCTCTTTTTGCCCATAGAGATTGCCGTGCCATTATCGGTTATGCTATCTGTCATTATCGCGTTTGTGGTGGTCGTACAAGACCACAAAAAAATTCATTTTAATAGTGCAAAGTGGTTAATATTTTATGCGGTACTTGGATTGCCTATAGGCGTTGCAATTCTAGTTTACGGAAATGAACGTTTTATCAAGATCGGATTAGGGGTATTAATACTGATTTTTGCGCTCTATTCACTTTTTGCCACGGGTCATAACACACCCGGAAAAGATAATAAGCTCTGGCTGTTTTTCTGCGGTTTTTTATCAGGAATTTTAGGGGGTGCTTGTGGATTAAACGGACCTCCCTTGGTGATCTACGGAAAAAAAAGAAATTGGAGCGCTAAACATTTCAGAGCAACATTGCAAGCCTATTTTTTCCCCGTAAGCCTTATTAGTTTGGCCGGGTATTACTTCAAAGGGCTTATCAATTTCGAAGTATATCAATATACGGCAACAAGTTTAGTTACAGCCATTCCGGCCATTTTTATCGGGAGATATATCAATCATAGATTAAGGGACGGTTCTTTTTTTAGATATGTTTATTGGGGGCTCGTATTGGTAAGTGCCCTACTCATCATAAGTTCTTTCATGCACAAGACGCATTAATCTATAAACTGTAAAGGAGAACTTTAACTAACAGATTTGTAGTATAACCCCTCTTGGTGTTGAAAAATAGTACAAAATTCTACTTACTGGCATCCGCTTGCAGAAATTAAAAATTACAAAACATCACAATGCAATTGTTGAGATAACTTTCGTGCACGGCTTGCACCAGATTAGTAAATACAAGGATGCTTTCCGAATGCCCCATTTAAAAATTCATTGATGTCTGGAAGTTCAGGTGTACTGACCAGCACTACATGCCATAAATTGCCCTAAATTGTCCTTAACCTCAATAATTCCTTCCCAATTATGTAATTTTGGCCCAATGAATACCTCGCTTATAAAAAATACCGAACAATTCGTACAGCAAACTTTGCGAAATGCCGAAGGAGGCCATGACTGGTTGCACATTCAGCGTGTATGGACCAACGCACTAGAAATTGCAAAGACAGAAGATTGTAATAAAGAAATAGTGTCTCTGGCAGCTTTACTCCACGACATTGCAGACAGTAAATTTCACGACGGCGACGAAATTATTGGCTCGACTACAGCGCGTCGCTTTTTGGAAAATGAACAGGTAGACGAGCCTACTATTTCTTCCGTAACGCAAATTATACAGAATATTTCTTTCAAAGGAGGGAAAGAGCGGCGCAGTTTCAGTTCTATAGAGCTCGATATCGTACAAGATGCGGACAGACTAGATGCCATGGGTGCCATAGGCATTGCACGCGCTTTTAACTATGGAGGTTTTAAAAACAGAGCGTTGTACAACCCTGATATTCTACCTGATCCTAATCAATCTAAACAAGCCTATAAAAATACGACCGCCCCTACCATCAATCATTTTTATGAAAAACTCCTGCTGCTAAAGGATTTAATGAATACAAAAAGAGGAAAAGCAATGGCTGAAGAAAGACATAATTTTATGCTTACCTTTTTAAAACATTTTTTTTCAGAAGTAGGAGAAAAAGGATTCATCATTTAAATACTTAATTTCACGCCACCATCTTCTAAAAAAGAAATTATGCAAATAGCTATTATCAACGGACCCAACTTAAATTTATTAGGCACAAGAGAACCTGAAATATACGGCTCACTTACCTTCGAACAATATTTCGAAGCATTGAAATCAAAATTCCCTCAGGTTATATTTCATTATTATCAATCAAATGTAGAAGGTGAACTCATTAATGAAATTCAGAGAGTCGGATTTGATTTCGATGGAATAGTTTTAAATCCGGCGGGTTACACGCATACTTCTGTGGCACTCGGCGACTGCATTGCGGCGATCAAAACGCCCGTTATTGAAGTTCATATAAGTAATATTCACGCTCGTGAAGAATTTAGAAAAATCTCACTCGTTTCAGCCAAATGCAACGGTACGATAGCCGGACTTGGTTTGATCGGGTATGAGTTGGCGACCAGATATTTTTTAAATAAATAAAATCGCCTTTCTGGCTGGGCAATTCCAACGATTAAGTAAAGAAAAACTTTCTTCTTTTACATACCTGTGCTTTTTATAGAAGCAAAAAATATCTTCTATAAAATAAAAAAGCGGCAAAACTTTCATTCCTAAAAGTTACCGCTCAATTAGTTTGCAATTAAAAAGTGCGAATCGCCTAATCTTTTTTTGCAGCTTCTGCTTTTTTAGCTTTAGCTGGTCTTGCTGGACGGCATTTACCAAAAGAAGCCATAAAAATTTTTCCCTTCTTTGTTTTTTTATCTCCTCTTCCCATTTTTATTTTTTATTAATTTTTATAATGAATGCAAAAATGCACAATATTTCCCAAATAAAAAAGCAGAAGCTTGAACTCCTGCTTTTAAAACTATTTCTTCAAATAAATTAAATTTTTGAAGAAAGGTCTTTACCGGCTTTAAAACGAGCAACTTTTTTTGCTTTAATTTTCAAAGGGGCACCTGTTTGCGGATTGCGTCCAGTACGGGCAGCACGCTTAGATACAGAGAAAGTACCAAAACCAACCAAAGTTACTTTATCACCTGATTTCAAGGTTTTTTGCACTGTAGTTGTGAATGAATCTAATGCAGCATTTGCTAGCGTGTTGGTAATA
>NZ_JBNQGD010000129.1:9966-21165 GCF_050436765.1 Arachidicoccus sp.
GCCCCCCGACGACCTCAAACCCGCCACCCCCCCAAACACACCAACAACCTCACCATAGTACAAACTAAAATATAATAGACTTAATAACAAAGACAAATTTATTAGCTTTTAGCATATAACAAAATATTTTTTCACTTTTTATGAGAAATTGTCATCCGCTAAATTCCACAGCCAACGTGCATTTGAGCGTACTCTCTTTTTTTCTTTCTTAGATAAAATAACAGATTCACTCCAAGATTCTTTATCCATCAACGTTTCAGAGGATTAGAAGCGCTAAAACCTTTGCCAGTAAGCAATAGAGTAATATACAATAGTTTTAAAAATGACCAAATTTCTTTTTTTAATGTCCACATTTAATGCACAACCTCCATTAGTGTAGCAAAACTCAGCATATTATTGCCCCAACGGGCTTTCTGCAATTGATTTATTTCACTTAGATGCTCCGATGCAAATTTGCTATAAAGTACTTCTGTTTCTACAAAAATCTGTAATGCGTAGGTAGGCCCGTCGGTTTCATCAATGTCTTTGAGTCGCAGCAACAGGTGCTTAGCTATTAAATTGGTCGAATTCAGAAAAGGTAAATACGCTTCTCTCATCCAGATCAGCCATTGTTCGTGATCCGCCCAACTTATATTAATGGTTATATTATATAAATACTTTTTCAATTTACGTCTTTAAGTTTCAAATAAATAGGGCAATGGTCGCTATGTTTGACATCGGGGAATATGGCAGCTGACGCCACTTTATCCCTTAAACCTTCCGTTACACTTATATAGTCGATACGCCATCCTTTGTTATTTAGTCTCACAGAAGGGAAACGTTGACTCCACCAGCTATAAGCTCCCGTCTGTTCAGGGTATAAATGCCGGAAAGTGTCTACAAATCCATTTTCAAAAAATTTATCCATCCAGCTCCTCTCTTCCAGCAAAAAACCCGACGAGTTTTTATTACCTTTAGGATCATGAATATCTATTGCTCTATGACAAATATTGTAATCGCCGGTTAGCACAAGATTTGGTTGAGTGGCTTTTAATACATTCAAATAATCCAGCATTTCCTCTAACCATTGATATTTGTATGTTTGACGCTCATCTCCGCTTGTACCAGAGGGAAAATAAGCATTTACCAAGGTAAAACTATTAAAGTCAAGTCGAATACATCTGCCTTCAAAATCACTTTGCTCAAAGGCATTCCCATAAACAACGTTTAAGGGAACCTCTTTTGTAAACACCGCCACACCACTATAGCCCTTTTTTTGAGCAGAAAACCAATAAGTATGATAACCTAATGCCTCAATCTCACTTACGTTTATATCTGCCATCGTCGCTTTCGTCTCTTGCAAACAAATAATGTCCGCTGGATCTGTCGCCAGCCAATCAACAAAACCCTTTTTAATGGCAGCTCTTAGGCCATTTACGTTGTATGAAATAATTCTCATTGGATATAATTTATTCGCAAGATAGGCAAGCTTTTTTATTTTAGTTACCGCTTCTGCTAGCTACAATGCATTTTTTTTTCTTAATTTGCTTTAAGATACAGAGTTTTGTACTCTCAACTCTAAAGAAAAACATATCACTTGAAAAAGAAAATAGCCTTAATAACTGGCGGATATAGCGGGGAAGCTGTGATAAGCTATCAAAGCGCGGATAATATTTTGCATCATATTGATAAAAGCAAATATGAGATTTTTAAGATTGACATATCAAAAAAGGGTTGGTTTTATACAAATGAAAAAAATGAGGCGATAGCAATTGCGAGGGGCGATTTTTCCATTGAAAATCAAGGAGAGAAAATTTTGTTTGATATAGCTTTGATGTGTATTCATGGATCTCCCGGAGAAGATGGCAAGCTATTGGGCTATCTCGATATGATTGGCTTACCGTATACCAGTTGCAACGCAGCAGTGTCGGCGCTCACCTTTAACAAAAGACATACCGTAGCTGTAGCAGGATTATCAGGAATAGACGTAGCAAAATCTATTTTGTTATATAATACAGATCCTATAAATATCGATGAAATAAAGGCCTTGCAATTTCCCGTATTTGTAAAACCCAATAATGGAGGCTCTAGCATCGGTATGTCTAAAGTATTAGAAAAAAATGATCAGGCCATTACCACCGCCATTGCCAAAGCATTTGCTGAAGATAATCAGGTATTGATCGAAGAATATATCAAAGGACGAGAATTTACTATTGGTGTCTTGCGCAATATAGACGGAGAAATTATTACCTTGCCAATGACAGAAATTATTTTGAAAAAAGGGCGCGATCATTTTGACTTTGAAGCAAAATACAACGGAGAAACTGGTGAAATCACTCCTGCTGAAGTTTCACGGGAAATAGCTAAAAAAGTAGCATTAACGGCTAAAAAAGCGTATCAAGTACTTGGTTGCAGTGGCGTCGTAAGAATAGACTTTATATATAACGTCGCGACCGACAGACCGGTAATGTTAGAAGTAAATACTGTGCCTGGGCAAACCAAAGAAAGTCTGGTTCCCAAACAAGTTTTGGCAAATGGTTGGACCTTAGAAGAGTTTTATACACAACTCATAGAAACAGCTTTGGCTCAATAACTTTATAAAAAATAGTATAGTGGCAAAAAATAATTCAACAAAATCTTTCTTTCTTAATTTACTCATTATCATCCTGCTTACAATAGGGATTTTGGTTGCCTTTTTTGCTTCCTTGGGATATATTACAAAACATGGAGAATCCATAACTGTTCCCAATGTAACGGGTCAAAATGTAGATGCAGCAATGCTTAAGATATCGCAAATGAATCTAAAGCCAGTTGTGCTAGATTCTACTTTTTATGATAGCCTTCCTCCTTTAAGTATAGTATCGCAAACACCTGCAGCGGGGGCCAAGGTAAAAGATGGAAGAATCGTTTATTTCACCATCAACCAAGCAGTGGCTCCAATGATTCAGATGCCCGATCTTACGGGTTATTCTTTAAACAGCGCTTCTTTGCTTTTAAAGAGTTTTGGTCTTAAACTCGGAAGCTATACCTATACCGCCAGTCTCGTAAAAGATGCAGTGATTAAACAGCAAATGGGCGATAGTGACATTGCTGCTGGCGTACAAGTGCCAAAAGGAACAGTCATTAATCTGGTGATAGGTGATGGCTCGGGCAGTCAGATGATGACTGTGCCTAATATTATAGGAATGCAGGTAGCAGAGGCAAGGGAATATATCGGCTCCTTGAATTGTAGTATTGGTGCTGTAACACCTGATATAGATGTGGTACATGCTGATAGTGGATATATTTATAAACAATCCCCATCTCCTGTTGCAAATGATAGTTTAGCAGCAGGGGCACAACCAGCAACAGTGCGTATGAAAATAGGTGGGGTGATTGATGTATGGGTAAGCAAAAATCCGAGAGCTCCCCAACAATAATTGTAAAAGTCAATAATTAAAACAATAAAGATGAATACTATTTCTGTAGAAGATTTAAAAAAAAGATTAGATGCCGGAGAATCTATAAACCTGCTTGATGTAAGGGAAGAGCACGAACGTGCCGCATTTAATATTGGTGGTACACACATACCCGTAGGGAAAATTCAATTATTCGAATTGAATGCTATAGAAGAGTGGAAAGACAAGGAAGTTATCGTTTATTGCAGAAGTGGCAATCGCAGCGCAATGGCTACCATGGTTCTTCAGCAGGCAGGCTATAAAAATCCCGTGAACCTTTCTGGAGGTATGCTCGCTTGGGAAGAAAAATACGGTGTGTGAATAGGAATGGCTTAAGGTGTATAAAGAGGAATAGATTAAGTTAGGTTACCATTAAAAATATTGCCTAATTTTTTGTAAAAAGAAGGGTATAATATTGGCATTTACAGCTTTAAGGTTTACCTTAACTGTACAATGAGAAAAATACCGGTGATACCTAGAAATTCTCACATCCTTTAACCGTTTAAAAGTTCCTACTATGAACGTAAACATCCAAACAGTCCATTTTGTGGCGGATTCAAAACTTACAGATTATGTTGCCAAAAAAATTGAGAAACTCCAAACATTCCATGATAAAATTATCAAAGTGGATGTATTCCTAAAACTAGATAATGTGGTACATACCATCAAAGACAAGGTTGCAGAGATAAATGTGCATATACCAAAACATAATTTTTTTGTAAAAGCCAGCTCCAAATCATTTGAAGAATCTTTTGATAGTGCAATTGAGTCAATGGCAAATCAAGTAAAAAAATACAAGGAGAAAGTAGTAGAATAATCTTTTTCAATATAAAAAAGTAAAGGGGGCTCAAATCGGCCTCCTTTTTTATCTATAGAAATTTACAAAAAGTCAATATTCATAAGTGTTTCAAGCGAATTGAAATAAAATAAAAAATTTGTCCAAAAAAATATTACAAAAATTTTGAAAAGTAAAAGATTATCCTAACTTTGCAATCCCAAATTTAAGGGAAAAGTTCTTTTACAAGCCGCTTTAGCTCAGCTGGTAGAGCAACTGATTTGTAATCAGTAGGTCGCTGGTTCGATTCCGGCAAGCGGCTCATATTTTAAAAATATGAGCAATCTATTTTAAAATTTAATGGGCAGGTGGCCGAGTGGTTAAAGGCGACAGACTGTAAATCTGTTCTCTCACGAGTACATAGGTTCGAACCCTATCCTGCCCACTTTTATATATATTTGCTCAGTTTTAAAATGCGGAAGTAGCTCAATTGGTAGAGCGATAGCCTTCCAAGCTATAGGTTGCGGGTTCGACCCTCGTCTTCCGCTCACAACAACAAAGGAGTTCAAAAAGGCCTTCTCTTAAAAAATGATGGTTCCCGCTGGCTCAATGACTTTTTAGGTTATTAAAAGCTGTTGTAGCTCAGGGGTAGAGCACTTCCTTGGTAAGGAAGAGGTCGTGAGTTCAATTCTCATCAACAGCTCTATAAGTTTTTGAATGAAGTATAGATTAATTATTGTTGATTAATAGCAAATATTAATCTACTTTTGCACGTAATAAATTTTTTAAAACTAGGTCTGTGGTCATGCGACTGTGGACCGTTGCATTGTAAAACCACAACAAAAAACCGATTAAAAAATGTCAAAAGAGACCTTTAAGAGGGATAAACCCCACGTAAACATTGGTACCATTGGTCACGTTGACCATGGTAAGACCACTTTAACAGCAGCTATTACTAGTATTTTAGCTAGTAAAGGCTTAGCTACAGCAAGAAAATATGATGATATCGATGGCGCTCCAGAAGAAAAAGAACGCGGTATCACCATCAACACCGCACATGTTGAGTACCAAACAGCTACTCGCCACTATGCACACGTTGACTGTCCAGGTCACGCCGACTATGTAAAAAACATGATTACTGGTGCTGCCCAGATGGACGGTGCTATCTTAGTTGTGGCTTCAACCGACGGCCCTATGCCTCAAACCAAAGAGCACATTTTGTTGGCTCGTCAGGTAGGCGTGCCTCAAATAGTTGTATTCATGAACAAAGTTGACTTAGTTGATGATGCAGAATTATTAGACTTAGTAGAAATGGAAATTCGTGAGTTGTTAAGCTCTTACGGTTTCGATGGCGATAATACACCTATCATTAAAGGTTCTGCGACTGGCGCTTTGGCCGGAGACCCACAATGGGTTGGTGCTATCGACGAATTAATGGCTGCAGTTGATTCTTATATTCCATTGCCTCCACGTCCAATTGATCTTCCTTTCTTGATGTCAGTAGAAGACGTATTCACTATCACAGGTCGCGGTACAGTTGCTACAGGTCGTATTGAACGTGGTATCATCAAAGTTGGTGAACCAGTAGAAATTGTTGGTCTGATTGATGCACCATTACAATCTACTTGTACCGGTGTTGAAATGTTCAAAAAATTATTGGACGAAGGACAAGCGGGTGACAATGCAGGTATTTTGTTACGTGGTATCGAGAAAAAAGATATCCGTCGCGGTATGGTAATCTGTAAACCTAAATCTATCACTCCACACACTGAATTCAAATGCGAAGTTTATGTGTTGAGCAAAGAAGAAGGTGGTCGTCACACTCCGTTCTTTACTAAATACCGTCCTCAGTTCTACTTCCGTACAACGGACGTAACTGGTGAAGTATCTTTACCAGAAGGCACTGAAATGGTAATGCCAGGTGATAATGTAAGCCTACAAGTAAAACTTATCCAACCAATTGCGATGGAAAAAGGTTTGAAATTCGCTATTCGCGAAGGCGGTCGTACAGTAGGTGCAGGACAAGTTACTGAAATCATCAAATAGTAAATAGTGACAACACTATCTATTAATGATAAATAAAACTCAATTAGCTAATTGGCAATTGCTAATTAGCTAATTGTTTCTACGGGCATGGTGCAACGGTAGCATACGGGTCTCCAAAACCTTTGATCTGGGTTCGAATCCTAGTGCCCGTGCTAAGTTTTAAAATTTGAACCAAAAACAATACCTTTGTTTTTGGTTCAAATTATTTTAATATAATAATATTCATAATGAGCAAAGTATCTTCATATCTTAAAGAATCTTACGACGAACTGATGCACAAGGTTACCTGGCCCACTTGGTCAGAACTACAACAATCTACTGCAATAGTGCTTGTAGCAACTGTAATCATTACCGCTATAGTGTGGTTGATGGATACTGCCAGCAGTTCGGTATTGAAGTTTATTTATTCACTCTTTAAGTAAAGAAAATGGTAACTGAAGAAAATGTTAATGATCACAAACCAGCCGAAGAGATAGCAGAAGACAACACAAAATGGTATGTGCTTCGTGTGGTTAGTGGAAAAGAAAAGAAGATTAAAGAGTACCTCGATAAAGATATTGTCCGTAATGAATGGACGGATATTATTAAACAGGTTTTTTTACCAATGGAGAAAATATGGTATGTGCAAAAGGGTAAAAAAGTAATGCGCGAAAAGAATTATTATCCGGGCTATGTAATGATGGAAGTAACAAAAGGTAAGCTTACGGATGATATTGTACAGCATATAAGTGGAGTTACCAATATCATGCACTTTCTTACAGATGGAAAAGGCAGTAAAGGTAACATCATCTCTCTTCGTCGTAGCGAGGTAAATAAAATGCTAGGCCGAGTAGATGAGATGAATGACCAAGGGGAGATTATCAATGAACCATTTATCGTTGGCGAAACCATCAAAATAATAGAAGGGCCATTCAACGATTTCAATGGAGTAATTGAAGAAATAAATGATGAGAAGAAAAAATTGAAAGTAACCGTAAAAATATTCGGTCGTTCTACTCCAGTAGAATTAAGTTACGTACAAGTAGAAAAGGCATTATAAACCTCTTCCATCAAATCATAAATAAACAGCCCGTATATTTTTGTATACGGGCTGTTTATTTATGATAATCTCCTAAGAAATTAGGCGCTTTCGGATTTTGGTTTTTTAAAACTATACATCAAATAAAATAGGGCGGGGAGAATGAATACGCTTCCAATTATTAGTGCCCATCCAAGCGTATATATCGTTTTATTTTCACCATGATGCACCATTAAAGAAAGATAGCTGCCATCTTTAAATAAAACGATTTTCGGGAAGTGCTCGTAGGTTACAGTCAATAAGATCATCGTCACCTGAAAACCAGCTAATATTCGCAATACCTTCGTTCTTCCTTTAAGCAGTAAAATCCACATTAATACTAGAGATAATGAAGCGGCTATGGTAGCTGTAACTCCAATCGGGTTGCCAAATAGCCAATCTATTAAGGGAATCTGTTCAAAGTGGGCGGCAACAAAAACCATTGCTCCTAAAAAAACAGCAATGATATTGGAGCTACGGGTCTTATGAATAAATCTTATGCGATCCTTTTCATTAGCAGCCTCCCCTATTAGAAAAACCGCCGCCAAGAAGGCACATATTGCTACTGTAAAAAAACCAACAGCTACCGTAAACCAATCAAGCCAACTAAAAATATACGCTTGTACAAAGCTATGCGCGTTTGTATTTATATTGCCAGAAACAGCACTTGCACCTATAATTCCCAAAAATAGTGGTGTAATAAAACTTGACCATACAAAAATGCGGTTATATACGACCTGCATATCGTCCACTACCGCATCATAATGCCTAAAAGCAAATGCTGTGCCCCTCGCAATAATCCCTAATAGCATAATTACCAAAGGAATATGTAAGAAAATAGACATGGTGGAATAAATGGCAGGAAATCCCACAAATAAAATAACAATTGCAATAATCAACCACATATGGTTGGCTTCCCAAATAGGCCCAATCGCCCGGTACATCGTTCGTCTTGTGCGACTTTTATTTTTTTCGGTTGTAAACAACTCGAGAATACCCGCACCAAAATCCGCACCACCAAATAAAAGGTAGAACCAAATAGATGTCCATAAAAAGGCAATGACGACGTACAACATTTAAGTAATATTTGCTTGTTGCGGAATATCATACAAATTCCCCACCATTTTTATTTGCCTATAAAGCATGAAAGCAACCACGAACGCTAAAGAAATATACACACAGGTAAAAATATAAAATGAATACACGATGCCGGGCATCGGTGTAACCGCATCAGCCGTTTTCATAACTCCATAGATAATCCAAGGCTGCCGCCCGACTTCGGTTACAGTCCAACCTGCTTCAACAGCTAGAAATCCCATGGGGGTGGCTATAACAAAAAGCTTTAAAAGCCAGAGTTTCTTTTGCCAGCTTCTCTTCTTTACAAGAATAATAAAATACAAAACAGCAACCAACACCATAAACATGCCTAATGCTACCATCAGCTGAAAACTAAAATGGGTAATGGCCACCGGCGGACGTTCACCAGTTGGTAAACTATCAATACCGTTTACAGTTGCGTCAAATCTTCCATAAGCAAGGTAACTCAAAAGTCCAGGTAAACGAATAGCATCATTGACTTGTTGCGTTGCCTCATTGGGAATACCACCAATAATTAATGGTGCCCCTTTTTCGGTATGAAAAACAGCCTCCATCGCAGCCAATTTAGATGGCTGCAATTTAGCGACATTTTTTGCGGAAATGTCACCGCTTAAAGGCTGCAATAACGCTGCTGCACACGCAAACGCCGCGGCAATTTTAAAGGCCTTTGTATGGAACAATACATTTTTCCTTTTTAATATCATAAAGGCATGCACACCAGCCACAGCGAATCCCGTTGCTACAAATGCAGCAATACACATATGCAATGCTTCAGAAAACCAAGCATCATTAAACATCGCTTTTATAGGGTCTATATTAATGAACTTCCCATCCACAAAGTCAAAACCTTTGGGGTTATTCATCCAAGCATTGGCAGCTACTACCAGGATGCCGGACAGCAAACCACTTACGCCAACGACAACACCTGTGAACCAATGAAACCATTTATTAAACCGATCCCATCCGTATAAATAAAAACCCAATGCAATTGCTTCAATAAAAAAAGCAGTGCCCTCCAAAGAAAAAGGCATCCCGAATATGGAGCCGGCATGTTTCATAAATTCGGGCCATAATAATCCTAACTCGAAAGATAACACAGTTCCCGAAACAGCTCCGGTGGCAAAAAAAATAGCAACCCCTTTGCTCCAAGCCTTCGTTACATTTTTATATAAAGGATTTGCTGTCCTCAACCAAAGAAAATGCGATACCGCCATGAAAAAAGGCATGACCATGCCTATGCAGGAAAAAATTATATGAAACCCCAAAGAAAGGGCCATTTGCGAGCGAGCTGCAATAAAGTCGTTCATAAAAATGATCTAGGTTCAAGAAATATAAACACTCTTAGGTGCTGCCTTACGAAAATAGAACAATTTATACTAATATTTGTAGCATCCAATTATCCATTTGTCCAACTAACAAAAACTACTGCTCATTAATATAAAATGCCCCTCTCCATATTTATGAAAAGGGGCAAAATATATTGATTATTACCAGTTAATTTAGCTCAGTAATAAAGTCTTCTTTCGCTACACGTACCTTCTTTTGATTGACTAACCAATCGTTTTCTGCATCTCTATAGCCAATAGGCAATAAAGTTACGCTTTTCAAACCTTTCTCTGACAACACTAACAACTCATCTAAAGCAGCATTATCAAACCCTTCCATTGGAGTTGCATCAACCTTTAATTCAGCCGCAGCAGCAATTGTCATTCCGAAACCAATGTATGCTTGTCGTGCAGTATGCTGAAAGTTTACATCTGCTTCTCTTGGCGTATAAAGGCCAATTAATCTGTTTCTATAATCATCCATCGCATTTAACGGAAGACCACGCTCATTCATAGTATAATCAAAACGATTACCTATGCGCTCTTTCGTATAATTGTTCCAAGCGGCAAATACAAGCAAGTGAGAACAATCAACCACCTGAGATTGTCCCATGGCAATTTCTTGTATTTTACTTTTCAATTCCGGATTGGTAACCACTATTACTTCATAAGGCTGCAAACCAGAAGAAGTAGGAGCCAAACGAGCCACCTCCAATATTTCATCTATAATTGACTCATCCACTTTTTGTCCATTCATCTTCTTAGTGGCATATCGCCATTTAAGTGCATTTAATAATTCCATTGTTATCTTTTTATAATGAAAAATCCATTTAATCTGCTTAAATATCTATTTTATAATAAATAGCCTGCAGTAATCTAGATTTGCAAAGTTCATAAATAAACTTTACTTTTGATAGTAGTTTCCCAAAAGAAACTACTTTCCTAAAAGAAACTATATTCGAAATGAAACCAATTGAAGATAAAAAAACAGCATATTCTGGCTGCAAAACCAAGTTGCAAGCCATCCATGATACAATGGACCTCTTAAGCGGAAAATGGAAAGTAACCATTATCGGCTATTTAAATATAATGGGGAAATGTCGCTTTATGGAATTGCAACGGAATGTTGAGGGGATTGGCGCAAAGATGCTTTCCAAAGAGTTGAAAGATCTGGAGATCAATGAACTCATTACCAGAACAGTTTATGACACCAGACCCGTAACGGTTGAATATGAATTAACGCCCTACGGAAAAACATTACAAAATATTATCAACGAAATGTATGCCTGGGGGATTAAACACCGAGCTAGAATTATTAAAAGGAAAGGAAGCTAACGTAAACAACTCAATCGCTCTGCAGCTTGCTCGAGTGTCGATTTTTTTTTGGCAAAACAAAAACGTAGCACCTGATTATTTGTTTCCTTTTTATAAAAGGCCGCGACCGGAATTGCGGTAACACCATAATCTTTAGTAAGTCGGACG
>NZ_JBNQGD010000129.1:21175-30756 GCF_050436765.1 Arachidicoccus sp.
ATGGCAGCGTAGCTATAACATTGAAAAAAACTCCCATTTGTCTTTAGCGGTTTTAATAATGTGTCTTTCAACAAATTCATAAAATAATCTCTTTTTTGTTGCATAATATTGGACAGATTAAGATAAGCATCTTTGTTCTCTATATAGGTCGCAATCGCAACCTGCGCTGGTGTAAAGCAACTGAAGCAATTATATTGGTGTACTTTTCTAAACTCTTTCATTAATTGGGGTGAGGCCACACAATAACCTATTTTCCACCCTGTACAATGATAAGTTTTACCAAAGGAAAAACATGCAAAACTTCTCTCCATCAATTCCGGATACTTCAAAACACTTTCGTGTATTTTGCCATCATAAATTAAATGTTCGTACACTTCATCGCTCAAAACTAAGATATTCGTATTCCTTGTCAGCGTAGTAAGTTGCTGCATATCATTTCTAGATACAATACTGCCGGTTGGATTATGTGGCGTATTGATAATAATCATTCGCGTCCTAGTAGAAATTTTCGCCCGCACTTCATCCCAGGGAATTTGATAATCAGGAAATCTCAACGAAATCAATATCGGCACCGCCCCGTTTAATTCAATCGCGGGAATATAGCAATCGTAAGCCGGCTCAAAAACAATCACCTCGTCTCCTATATGTAAGACCGTCGAAAGTGCGGTAAAAATAGCGTAGGTTCCACCAGGCGTTATTGTTATTTGTGTGTCTGAATTTATATCGGTGTCATACAAAAATTTGATCTTTTCAGCAATTTGTTCGCGTAACAATGGTAGTCCATTGGAATGCGCATATTGATTGTACCCATCACTCATCGCTTTGTTCAGAAGGCCCGGCAATGCGGCATCCATCGGATAATCTGGAAACCCTTGTCCCAAGTTAATAGCATCATATTGTTGCGCGAGCTGACTCATTTCTGTAAAAATGGTGCTGGTAATATTGGGAAGTTTAGATGCAAACTCTATCATATATTTTTATTGAAAGAAGAATAAAAATAAAACAAGAAAAGGAGCTTATGCAAAAATATTTTACTACCAGTCTTTTTTTAATCGGGAATCAAAAACTTGGGGCAATTTGCGTATTTTTACTGCTTAATCTCCTACCAATGAAAAAGAGTCTCCTACTAATATTCATTCTATCATTTTCTATCGCACTATCGGCACAAGAAACAACACATTCTAGACTTTGGCATGCTTCCATTCATCGCCCTGATGGAAAACAAATTGTGTTCAACATAGCCTCTACCGAAGAAGATGGCACCCCCGTTGTTTATATTCTGAACGCAGAGGAAAGAATGCGCGTACCCAATGTAGTGATAACACAAGATTCTGTTTTTATAACAATGCCTGTTTTTGAATCAGGATTTAAAGCAAAAATTATTTCTGCAGATAGCATTAATGGTGTTTGGATTCGAGCAAGTGTAGGTAAAAATATTGTACTGCCCTTTACGGCAACTACAAACAACCCCACACGCTTTACCGCTATAAATGGAGATGCAAAACAAAATATATCAGGCAAATGGGCCATGGCGTTTTCTGCTCAAACACAACAGAAGATCTCACCGGCAATTGGTGAATTTGTGCAGAAGGATAATCGCATTACGGGTTCTGTACTCACTCCTACTGGCGACGACAGATATCTTGAAGGGATTGTAAGTGGCGATTCAGCTTGGCTTTCAGGCTTTGACGGCATACACGCCCTCCTCTATGAAGCAAAAATTAATGGCGGCAAACTTAACGGGAAATTATACAGCGGTGCCACAAGTGTAGAGGATTTTACTGCGGTAAAAAACGATACTGCCACCCTACCTAATAGTGCAGCCATGTTTGTTAAAAGTGGGGAAAGCGGACATTTAAATTTTAGTTTTAAAAATCTTGATGGCAAACAAATTTCCATCAACGATCCACAATTCAAAAACAAAGTTGTAGTGATTGATATTATGGGTTCATGGTGCCCCAACTGTATGGATGAAACTGCTTTTCTGAGTGACTTTTATAATAAAAATAAGCAGCGTGGTGTAGCGATGATTGGCTTGTGTTATGAACTAACTACAGATTTTACCAGATCCCGCAATAGTATCATGAAATTTAAGGATCGTTTCAACGTTCAATATCCGTTACTGATAACAGATGTTTCCGTCGCAGATCCTATGCGTACCGAAAAAACATTACCACAACTCACGCCTATCAAAATGTTCCCCACTACTATTATCCTTGATAAAACAGGCAAAGTACGAAAGATAGACACTGGTTTTGAAGGCCCGGCCACCGGTGAATACTATACTCGATATGTAAAAGAGTTTAATGACTATATAGACAAATTATTAAAAGAATAAGAGAGGGGGCTCAAATAGTGATCGACTCTTATCTATATAAATGCAGGCTCAACAGCCTGCATTTATATAGATAATTTACCTCAATTTATTTAGCAATGTAGCTTCTGCAAAACCAAGCCCATTGCTCATGCATTTTCAATAATCCCGTAACAAAATCGGCAGAACCTGCATCTTTGTATTCATTTCCAAAGTCATCGACATCTTTTCGTAAACTACGTATAATGACCTCATGATCGGATAATAAATTACTTAATTGTATATTTTGATCATTAGTGTATTCTCCTTCCAGTAAATTTGTTTGTTTCAAAAAATCTTCCAGACGACCTTGGGCATAATGCCCTATCTTTCTAATTCGTTCTGCTATCTGATCAATTACTTCCGCTAACTCAGTGTATAAACCCTCATAAAACTTATGCATTTCCATAAAGTTGGCTCCTTCCACATTCCAGTGATAATTGCGCGTTTTAGCATATAAAATCTGCTCATCAGACAGCAATCGCTGTAACCTATTAGCCACAGCTTGCGCATTTTTAGCCGAGATACCTATATCTAAACCCGCTGCTATTTTTGCTGACTTTAATTTTACAGAAGTTCCTTCTTTTAATGTTTTATTGTGCTTCATCTAGTTAAATTTATTGGTGATTAGAATAATCTTTATACGAATACACTATGACAAATTTAACTATTTTGGATTACTTAACCCCTTCATTTATTTATACTTCCATTAAAGTTGTATTAAATTTTTACCTGCAATTTAAATGAAATACTTTTCAATAAGCATTTCGACATATCTTTCGTTGGGTAGTTGAAGTGCTTCAAAAATATGATTAGCAACTGTTTTATCGCAATGATAATAGGTGCCTTTATCAACCAGGCTATAGTTGGCTTTCCTATTCATTTTATTTTCAAATGACTTCACCACTTCTTCTATTGTTACGTCCTTAGGGTTAATTAAATGAACTGTTTTATTCAATTGACCCCATTGCAAATAATAGTTTGCCATAGCTGCAAGGTGTTGTACATCTATTAAGTTTCGGTTGGTGTTTTTCCAGACCTCAAAAGGAGTGGCATTCAATAAATGATGAAAAATAAAATTAGTCAGGTTGCCAGGCTGCCCACTTTTACCTACGACATTCGAAGTCCGTGCTATCAGGTATTTCGGAGCCATCAATTGCACTAACGACTCCATGTTCTTTTTGTGCAATAGATAAGGAGTATTCTTGCTGTCGTCAGTATCCTGGATGCTGTAAGAACTGAAATAAACAACCGTCTTCCCTCGGTACTTTGAAATATTATCTCGCAACAAATTTTCTTCACGTAAACATTGACTCTGTATATGTCCAAATAAATTAGAAACACCTGATGCACAATATAAAACATCGTCATTATCTACTTGCCGCAACGCGGTACCAATTAGCCCATTGCCTAAAATCATCTTTACAAATTTTGAGTAAAGGTAAAATAACACAAAAGAAAGTATAACCCGGCCCACCACCCTATCACAACTCGCATAGACAGTATAAAAAAGGTTAGTCCTAAAAATTAGAGCTAACCTTTTTCTTTGAATGTATGTTCAGTCTAGCAAATAGCTAAAGAATACAGGATTAAAATTGAACACTCACCTTTCTCAAATCATCAGAATCTAAAGCAGGAGACTGTCCTTTCTTTAATTTATCAATTACCATTTGTCCAGCCTCAACAGCCTGTTGCTTAGTTTTAAAACCTTGACTACCACCAACAACAGGTATTTTATCTTGTTTTATATAAAGCTTCTCGCCGGCAAAAATCTCGTATCCCCAACCAACACTACTTTCCAAAGGTTCCACTCTTAATTGTACCCACTCTTTGGATCGACTATGTTTAGCCGTACAAGATAAAGATAAGGATGCAACAATTAGTAAAAGTGCCGCAAATCTTAATTTAATCATTTGCATTATAAGTTTCCGAAGGAACAAACTCGTCAAAATTATCGTAAGGTGTTGTCGTGCTGACACCCGTACCAATGAAAGCTCTACCATTTACAGTAAATGCTACCGCACCTTTTCTTGGTGAACGAGTGTTTTCATACGGAGTCCTGGTTTCCCACAATTTAGTTGCAAAATCATAACTCCAAGTAGAAGTTAAAAAACTACCGCCATCAATTGATTGACCTGTAGCTACAAAGGCGTTATCTCCTACGACAAAAGCAACTCCATTGGTACGCGCGATATTTGTATAGTTATCGTCAAAACTAGAATCAGTAGTATTACTAATATCTCTCAATCTTGTCCAAATGGAAGTGGAAGGATTATAACTCCAAAAATCGACAGCCGCCTGTCCACCACTATTAGTGCCTCCAACTACATAGCCTATATTCTTATAGACAAAAGACATAGCACCTAAGCGTTTATCTCCGCCCAAGCTAACTTCGGACTTCCAAGTATCATTAGTAGCATTATAAGAATACATGTCTTTGTAATAATTACCATCCCAACCACAAGTAATATATCCATTATCGCCTATTGCAAAAGCTGTCGCCCTGGAGCGCGCTGCCCCTGGAAAATTCGCCTTCTTCGTCCAAGTATCTGAGGTAGGATTATATTGATAAAAATCATTAAAATAGGTACCATAACTATCTGTACCAGTTCCCACATACCCATTCCCATCAATAGCCATTCCCACAGCAGCTTCTCTAGCTGAAGGCATTGATGCAACTTGTGTCCAAGCATTATTGGTTGGATCATATTTCCAAAAATCACTCAACAATTTATTGTTCCCATCTAAACCGGTGCCTACATAGCCAAAATTGCCAATTGTAAAAGCAACTGCAAATGAACGCGCATTGCCGTCTAAAGTGGAAATTTTCACCCAATTGCCTTCCGTGTCGGTTGTAGCGGTAGTCGATTTGGTACAGGCCGATAGATATAAAATACTTGCACTTACCAAAAGAATAGATGATTTCAGTTTATTCATTTTTATGTGTATGTTTTAATTTGTGGATGAAAGTATTTGTTGCATCTTGCTTTTATTAGTTAAAATTGATTGAATGCTACTTTTTATTGACAGAATGCCTATTTTCATCTACCAAATAGTTTTCTTGATCTAAATGGATAATTCTTTATGTATGTTTTTCCCAAAAGAATCCATGGATACATTGCAGTGTTTAAGAGTATCTCTTAACAATATTTTTTAATTGTCCTTTAAATGCATCACTGACTGGAATTTCTTTATTACCAACCATTATGCTACTTCTAGCGATCATATCAATTTTGGCAAGGGAAATAATATAGGATCGGTGAACCCTAATAAATTCATCTGTTTTAAATTTCTCCTCAAAAGATTTCAAATTTTGAAGGGTAACAATAGGCTTGGCGTTAAGTCTTGTGTAGATTTTAGAATAGTCCTTTAGCCCCTCAATATAGAGGATATCATCATAATTTACTTTTATCAGCTTATATTCTGTTTTAACGAAAAGGAAACGATGGTGATTTTCATGAGTAACTATATTACCGCCTGATTTTTTAAGTTCGTGATGCTCTTCCGCCCTTTTAACTGCATTCAAAAACCGAGGAAACTCAATAGGCTTTAGGAGAAAATCGAGTACATCGAAATTATAGCCTTCAATCGCAAACTCTTGAAAAGCGGTTGTTAAAATAATATCAGGCTTCGATTTCAAATTTTTTAAAAAATCTATACCATTTAAATCCGGCATCTGAATATCCAAGAAGATCAAATCTATAGGCTGTTTATTTACATAGGAAAGCGCTTCCAATGAATTGATAAAAGTTTCTTTTAATGACAATTCCGGCATCTTTTCTATAAAGTCTTTTAGCAGTTCTATGGCCAGCGGTTCATCGTCCACTACAATGCAGTTTATCATTTTATATTGTGTTTAATTGTATCTGAAGTTTTACTTTGAAAGACTTTCCAATATTCAGAACGCTAAGATGATGCCTTTGCCCATACAGAATCCTAAGGCGTTCTTTTACATTGACAAGACCAATGCCACCAAATTCTCTTATAACTTTTGGCGGAAAAATTCGGTTCTCCGTTTCTAGGACAAGTTGGTCATCTTTTATCGTTATTTGAATATCAATTCTACATTTCTCATTATAACTAATTCCATGCTTGAAAGTATTCTCTATAAAGGGGATTAGCAACATTGGCTCAATTTTTAAATTATCTTTAATCCCCTGAACTAAAAAAGCAATCTCCAGAAATTCCGGCAGCCTGAGTGTTTGCAAATCAATATAATTTTGCAGATATTCTACTTCCGTACTCAGCGAAACAAAATCAACATTTGTATCGTAAGTCATATACCGCATTATCTGAGATAATTTCAAAATACCGCCTTCTGTATTTTCTGACTTCATGTGCGCCAATACATATAAGCCATTTAAAGAATTAAATAAAAAATGTGCATTAACCTGCGACTTCAAAAACTTCAATTCCGTTTTTAGATTCTCTTTCTGTAATCTTTCGTTTTCTCCTTCTGTATTAAACCAAACTATAGAAAGTTTTACAAAAGACCCAAGGAATAAAAGCAGGAGGGAAGTTGTAAGTGCTTTTTTTAAAATGATAAAGAAAAGAAACTGTGGTAAACCCCAAATTTCAGGGTCATCGACTTCCCCATCAGTCCATCCCCTCCACGTCGACGTCCGCTCCATCATCTTTGGTCGTGGATTAGAAAATTTCCCTTCTTCTGTGGCCTTAACGGCGGCAATGTTATTCTCCGGCAAATGTTTGGGGTCAAATATTTTTTCAACGGCAATTTGCTGAACACCTACCGCCACCAGTGAAATGAATACCAAAAGAAAATATTTCACCCATTTCTTATAAATAAAAAACCGAGGAATAAGAAAATTCACATTGAAATAAAAAAGAAACAGCAGGAATAAATCGTTTATAAATTCCCTTTTATAAAATTGCAAATTCATTAATCTACCTTGATACAAATATAAAGGAGCCAAAAACACCACTATCCAAAACAAAATTTGAGCCGCTATCCGCCATACTTTTGCTATTCTAAACTTGAGTTCCATTACTAATTTTGACAGTATTATAAAAGACACATTGGGCTAATAAAGTTAAATATTCAGGAAGAAACAATACTATTAAACAGAATTATATCTTTTTAGGAATTGTTTTCCGAATTAAAAATACATATTTTTTTCTTTTTATCGATAATTATTACCGATTAGTCTATTAAAATAGATAATTAATCCATACTAACAACTTTGTAACAGCATAGCAACTTATCATTGCAACTTCTTAAATCTCTTATAAATAAAGTATGTATTATCACAAAAGACGGGCTTTGCTGTATTACCTGGGAATGTTAAGCACCACTTTATTTATGGGGTCCTGCGTAAAAACAAACATTCCATTTGGTCAACAGTTTGTAGATAATGGATACACGCAGATTATACAAATAGATAGTTTTACTCCTAGATTATCTACCATTTACATAGATTCTTTCCCTACTTCTACAGTTAATTTCAGCTTTGTCGGCAAATATACCGATTCGGCTTTCGGCAATGTAAATGCATCTGCTTATTTTCAATTGGGAGCACCTGCATATGATGCTTCTTCTACAGAATTTAATGCAGCTTCTTTTGACTCACTTACACTCTACATCAAACTTACGAATGCATATTATGGAGATACGACGCTGCCTATCAACATTCAGGTGAATCCTTTGACCGAACGAATTGTAGCACCAAATAGTGCCAATAATTCCACTATTTTATACAATACAGATTCATTTTCAAGTGCGGCAACCCCTATTGGCCAAACTTCTTATCTACTAAAACCGGGCTTCATCAATTCGACTAACGATTCGATCTCAATACGATTAGACGATAGTTTAGGAATAGACATACTAAATAAGCTGCGAACAAAAAATGCGAGTATAACCTCTAATGAGTTGTTTGCACAATATTTTAACGGCATTAAACTCTCGGCGACATCCAACACCGACTTAGCCATAATGATAAGCGATAGTGTCACGATGAGATTATATTACAAGACACCTGCCGCTCCATTTGCCATACAAAAGATTGCTTCTTTTCAATCGTTTAATAATGGACTGCATTTTTCCAATATTACCATTAATCGCACAGGTCAATTAAAAAATGCCAATATTGGAAGTGTCAATAATGAAATACCTTCTCAGATGACCGATAGTAGCGCCTTTATGCAACCTATTACGGGCACCTTAGCCAAAATTACCTTTCCCTCGATTCAATCAATAGTACAGACGCACAATTTTATAAAGATAGCTAAAGCAACCTTATATATAAAACCTGTTAAGGGCAGTTTTGAAGGCATTTATTATCTTCCCAATACCCTTCAACTTGCAGGCACAGATTTAAATAATGGGATAGGCAATCCTATCACAAATGCAAGCGGTGCAATAGAAACAGGGAATTTAGTAGTTGATTATTTAAACGGCGTTAATACTCAATATAGTTATGATGTTACCGCATTTATTAATTCACTCATTTCTAATCAAACAGCCAATTCCAGAAAATTAGGTTTAATTTTAAGCCCAATAAGCTCTTCATTGTTTAGCGGCTTTAGCAGGCTGATACTGGGGGATGCAAATAATTCAAATGCTCAAATGCAGTTGGTCATCGACTACATTTCTCTAAAATAATATTAACTGAATGATTTTGAAGAAAATAAGGTATTTTACTATTGTGGTTGTCTTTTTGTCAAAAGCATTACCGTCTGTTGCACAAAACAACACTTCGCCTTATTCAATGTTGGGCATAGGTAATATTGTAAATAACTATTTCGATAGGTCTTCTGGAATGGCAAATAGTGGTATCAGTCTTTCGTCTCCACATAATATGTATGAGGCTAACCCTGCTTCCCTGCCTTTCTTAAATGATCACTATTTCAATTTGGAATTAGCCGGCAATTTTAGTAGTATCAAATATACAGGTACACCTATATTGCAATCTACAACCACCAATGAGCTTCAGGTACAACGCGTCGAAATGGGCATGAAAGTAAAACCTTTTTGGGGTTTCAGCTTTGGTCTTTCCCAATATAGCAGTAGTAACTATTCTTTCAACGGTCAAAAAAATACAATCGGAACCAACATCTTTAATCCTACTTATACAGAAGGTTCTGGCGGCATCAATGAGGTATCCTTTTCTAATGGTTTTCGGATTGGCAGAAATTTCTCTTTTGGAATCAAATCTTCTTACTTATTTGGAAGTCTACAACAAGACTCAAGTTTACTTGCCAATAGCAT
>NZ_JBNQGD010000130.1:0-2363 GCF_050436765.1 Arachidicoccus sp.
AAAATAATGTAAAGACCGGTGCAAATAATCCGTTGGACAAGCCTGCAACAATCGAGGATTTATAATTATCATAATTAGCCTCATCAAAACGTTTACGAAAATAATCCCTGCGATTAAAAGTGATGATGGTTTTAAAATTTTGTAAACTCTCCTGAATCTGCGCGCTCAATCCCCCAGAGCTTTTTAGACTGACCGCATTTTTCTTTTTTACCCAAGGAGAAATTACCAATACAAAAAGTAAAATAAACACCGCCGGAATTAGCGTTGTCGCACCCAACTCTAAATGTATACTGAGCATAAAAGCGGCCGCACCAATCATCAAAAAAATACTATTTACAAAACGCATCAGCGACTGCGAGAAAAACTGATTTACCTTATCGGTATCGTTATTGATTCTTGATATTAAATCACCAGATTTGTTTTGATTAAAAAACGCCACCGGCAATTGTTGTAACTTATTGAAGACCTCATTACGTAAAGCGTACAGCATGCGCTGACCAATGCTTCCCATTAGCTGGGTTTGTGCATACTGTGTACCAGCCCAGACTACATAGAGGCCAAATAACAACGCTGAAAAATTAATTAATCCTTGATATTGTTTCGTCTGAATATAATGATCAATTGTATAACCAATGATATAAGGAGTGAGCATAGAAATCCCAGCATTCAATATCATTACAAGAAATGCTATCATCAAGCTCCGTTTCTCATCATGCATAAAAACAAGCATCTTTTTTAACGCCGCGCGAGTTGAAGTTTCTTGTTTTTTATTTAAATTATAATCCATTGTTTGTATTCTTATATTAACAGTTGTGACAATTGAACCCCATCGTTTTAAACTCCCACTTCGTAAGCAGTCATACTTTGCTGAGATTGATAAATCTGAATATATTCTGGACAAGATTTTAATAAGACTTCGTGCTTGCCAATAGCCAAAACTTCGCCTTCCATTAATAGAATAATCTGTTCATAATCTTCGACCGGAGCTAGGTTTTGCGTAATAGAAAGCAGGGTAATTCCAGGGTAATTTCGTTCTACATTTTTCCAGATTCTTTGTTCTGTATTTCTATCAACCCTCGCAGTAAACTCATCAAGCAGTAAGATTTTAGGGTTTCCCGCTAAGGCTCGGGCCAACATAATCCGTTGTTTTTGACCGCCTGAAAGGCTATTTCCACGTTCAGAGACAATGCTATCTAGCCCATCCGGCAAACTGCTAATAAAATCTTTGAGTTCAGCCGTATCAATGGCTTTTTGGAAAGCATCTTCTGTAACATCTGCGTTGAATGCAATGTTTTCACGCAGTGTCATATTAAATATAATGGCATCTTGAAACACAAGCCCTATCTGTCTTAGCAGAACTTCCTGGTCGTATTTTTCTATAGCCACCCCATCATAAGATATTTCTCCTGTCTGAGGTTTAATAAGCGTTGTGAGCGCATATAGCAGTTGCGTTTTCCCCGCCGCCGTCGGGCCAATAATAGCAGTACGCGAGTGCGCTTTCACATTAAAAGAAACATTTCTCAGTACAGCTTTTTCACCAAAAGTCAATGTAATATTTTTGACCTCAATTTCACCGTCTAACTCCTTCGAGAAATCACCGCCCTCAAAAGTATCCGGTGCATCCAATATTTGATAAATTCTCCCGTAAGATGCAGATGCGCGTGCAATAATATTGCTCATAAATCCAATAATCAAAATCGGAAATATAAGAATGGAAATATAACTATTAAACGCCGCGAACTCTCCCAATGTCATTGTTCCTGCAATTACAAAATGTCCACCCATAGCCAACACCAGCAGAACTGCCATGTTAGAAGTGAAAACAATGATAGGTACCAAAGTGGCAAATAGGCGCAAAATTCCAAGGCCGATATTTTTTGCTTCTCCGCTCGCGTCTATAAACTTATTATATTCTGAAAATTGCGCGTTGAGAACACGAATTAAAGCAGAACCCAGAATAGCTTCATTGATAATTTTGTTTAACCTATCCAATATCCCTTGTGACCTTTTAAAAAGTGATTTTACCTTTCTAAAAATAACAAAAAACGAAATCGTAATAACGGGAATAATCAATATCACCAACAGGCCTAATTTCCAATTTATATTAATTAACAATATAGAAGCCCCGATAATCAATACAATCGACGAAACGATAGATACGATAGCCTGGGATACAAAGGTTTTGATAGCATCAACATCTGAAGTTAAATTGGTAAGCAAAATATTAGGGTTTGCTTCATCAATATAAGAGTAGGTCTGTTTAGAAATTTTATCAGATAATTTCTTCCGAAGATCGCGTGCCACTTTCTCTGAAGCATAGGTCTGAATCACAGTTTCTATATAGGAAAATAAGAATATAAAAG
>NZ_JBNQGD010000131.1:0-1093 GCF_050436765.1 Arachidicoccus sp.
TGTGCGGCATTTGCGCCGTAATAGAAATACACTACAGTTTCGACTACAGTTATTTGTACTGGTCAGAAAAGTGGTCATTTGCGGCTGCAGATGCGGTAGCTTTGGTATTTCTACATGCGGGTATTGCTTTCGCATTAACGTGACAACAAAACCAACAACAAATAATGCAAAATCCCTTCAACTCAACTTTTTCTTTCTTTCTTGTTTCTGCGCCGCTGTGAGATTTGCTTTGTCTTGTCGACTGATCATTTTCGGGTTTTGTTGGTGCTTTGTCCGTTTGAATGTAAGTTTCTCCGAAGTTTTCACGCTCTAATCCATATTTTTTAGATCTTTTTGCCCGCCAATGTCAACTCCCAAGCAGGCCAAATCGAGGCCAACTAGAACTCCGCGACGTGGAAGGCAGCAGCAAGCAGACGAGGCGAGTATAGTGCAATCTGCCATTTCCCCCGTAAACGATCGAACAGCTACCAACGAGAGCCTTCGAAATTTGTTGAATATCAAAACAGTTATGGTGACAATAGAATTCCGACATCCTGTAAGCTTTTGGGTTGGGTTTTAGCTGTACTATTTTCCTCTTTATTAACTCCGAAATTTGTAGAACGAGGCACTCGAGATTATTCTCCGATCAAATTTGACAATCAAATCAATCGTCACGCCCAAAGCATTGTCCGAATTGATAGTTAGCGATCAATTGTTGCAAATCAACGAGGAGACTCCGCGCAGTGTTCGACATGCATATAAACTATTGGAAAAGGGTTTGCCTAAGGTTAGTTTTCGTTTCTTTACCACGAATAATTACGCGTTTTTAGTTATGCTTGCTAATCGGGCGTGTAGCTTACAAGGAACCGGTTTCGACTGAACGCGCAGAAAAGGCTAAATTGAAACGTCACAGTGGATATAGCTACTTCATTGTAACCATTCATAAAACTGGCAAACATTAGGTTGGGCTTAACCGTCAAGAGAACCGATGGCAAGATAGTGGTCAGCAAGGTAATCTTGAATTGGAAATCCTAAATCAATAATAATTTTTAGACAGACGAAAATAG
This sequence comes from Arachidicoccus sp., assembly GCF_050436765.1. Classification (NCBI taxonomy): domain Bacteria; kingdom Pseudomonadati; phylum Bacteroidota; class Chitinophagia; order Chitinophagales; family Chitinophagaceae; genus Arachidicoccus; species Arachidicoccus sp. The sequence goes on from NZ_JBNQGD010000131.1 coordinate 1,047, forward strand.
CTCGTCCGCGTACATCTATTTGATCGGCGATTGCATTTTGGACATAA
>NZ_JBNQGD010000132.1:0-14111 GCF_050436765.1 Arachidicoccus sp.
TTGACCGGCTAATGCATTTGTCAAATTGCTCGATGCAATTTTCAGCTGTTGTGGATTAATACTTGTAACAGCTCCTGTAACAGATTCTTTTAACTGTTTTCTACCGAATGCAGTAACTATAACATCATTTGCAGCTGTAACTTCTGCGGAAGATAAAATGATTATTAAGCCTGTATCAGCAGTACTTGGAACTTTATACAAATAATTATTATATTCTACAGAACTAAAAAGAAGGTGAGTGCCAGGGGACACATTTAGCACAAATCTGCCATTACCATCGGAAAAAGTACCCAATTTAGGATCCTCTTTAGAAGAAACTGTTATATTTGATAAAGGCAATTTAGTAATTGAATCAATCACGGTTCCGTAAATTGTTACCTTTTTCTGAAAAGCTTTCCCTATTTTCGGTTGCAGAATTGTAGCACGAGAAACTTCCACCATATTCGCCCGAATTGAAACTGTTTCTCCATTTTTGATTTTATAATCCGATAAAACCTGTGTTTTATATCCGCTACATTTCACAATAAAATCAATAACACCCTCTGGCAAATGATAAAAGAAAAATCTCCCACTGCTGTCTGTCAATACTGAAGAGATGGTGTCTTTATTTTCCACAGCCATAATTTTTGCTAACCTCAGGGGTTCATTGGATGACGCAGTATGTACAACACCAGTTGCAGCTATATTTTGCTGACTATATGCCTGCAACATAGACAACTGAGTCATAAATAATAACAAACAGTAAATTAATTTTTTCCTCATATTGAAGTTTATTAGAAATTATCTTAATGTGGATTACCTTATCTATTTTACAATACTTTATAAAGTTTCACAGATTCTATAACCGGGCAAGCCAAAGAATTTGAAAAAATAATACGCACCTTTGAAGCGGTAACATTGTCAAATTTTGCTAGTTTTTGGCTTCCAATAGTACTACCTTTATATACAGGAATCCACCTACCATTCTTTTCTATTTCTTTTGTAAACGACCGTACTCGTTGCCCTAAAGAAATCAATTCTTTAATCTCCATACAATTAAATGTTGCGGACGCTTTCAATTGAAAGCTAAGTGAGGCCGTAGTCGTATTATCATTTACTGCCCAGTACAATTTTTTATTATCGTTTAGCACATTGGAAGCAGCATATTTTTTAATATTACCCCTCGTCTCAGAAGCCGTAACTTTTGCGCCCAGTAATAAATTGGTTGCGAACGATTTTGCCAGATAATCCTGAAGTGAATCCAACGCTTTAATATCGTGAGCATTAATCTTACCTGTTCGGTCTGGAGGGACATTGAGGTTCCAGCAGGCACCATTTCCCACCGATTTAAAATAAATTTCTTTCAAACTTTTCAGGCTTCGAACCTCGTTATCTTCTTCTGGGTGATAAAACCAACCCGGCCTGATGGAAACATCTACCTCGGCCGGTATCCAACTTTCCCCATTAAGTGTACCTGTTTCCCCTTCTTTCGCCATCGTATATCCAATACCAGGTTGATCTCCATTGGGACCGTGGGGTGTATAAGTAGCCCAGCAAGAATCTTCTACAAAACCACTTTCGTTACCACACCACCTTACATCAGGACCGATATCGCTAAAAATAACGGCTTTGGGTTGCAGTTTCCTAATGATTGCGAACGTGTTCTTCCAATCATAATAAGTTTTTCGATCAATCTCCCGTGTTTCATTAGCACCCCCATAGTAACCGCTTCCGCCGTTGGCACCATCTAACCAAACTTCAAATATATCACCGTAGTTAGTTAGTAACTCCCTAAGCTGATTTCTATAATAAGTAATGTATTGAGGCTTTCCATATAGAGGATTGTTTCTATCCCATGGCGACAGATAAATACCGAACTTGATTCCGTATTTTTTGCAGGCTGCTGAAATTTCCTTCACGACATCACCTTTGCCATTTTTCCAGGGGCTATTTTTTACAGAGTGTTCTGTGTATTTGGAGGGCCACAAACAAAAGCCGTCATGGTGTTTACAGGTGAGTATAACTCCTTTAAAGCCATGCTTAGCAACAGTTGATACGATCTGGTCGGCGTCGAAATCAGTAGGGTTGAAAACATCCTCTTTTTCATTTCCCAATCCCCACTCTCTATTGGTAAAAGTATTGACGGTAAAATGAAGGAAGCAATATCGTTCCATGCTAAGCCAATCCATTTGACGTTGAGTCGGTATGGCTCCATATGGCTTAGGGACTGTCTTTTGTGCATTCAGTAAAGTCGTTGCAAAAAGCAATACAGAAAAAATAAAAATCTTTAGCATTTTCATTAATTTATGATTTATTATTGGTGTATATTTTTGAAATTGTATCCTTATAGTCAACGCCCTTGCTTATAAGTTGCGACACATTTGGAGCTGATAAAAAACAGGTAGTTCGCAATCTCTCCAATAGCATATTGCATCTTTAATGTAACGTCGTCCACAAAAACCGTATACGAATTCCACCTTTATCGATTGAAGTCAGCTCAAACAAGTCGCGTATTGAATCAATATATTCTCTCAATTTATAACACGATTAGATTTCTGGTAGCCGTTCCTGAAAGCCGTAAATATTGAGCAATAATCGAAGTATTATAATCGTTAAAATTCCGGAAAGACAAAACTATCAACATTGCCGAAGAACTTATACAAGGGATTTAATGAATACTTAAAGTATTTTAATGAAAAAAGTATTTTCGTGGGGCTCCGCTCTGACAGTCCATTATTACCTGTTTGTTATTTCAAGTTTAAAACGATTTGGTAACATTCATAAAGCAATTGTAGGTATAGCGTTAAAGATGTTTATCAAAGCATCTAAAAGAACTTGAGGCTGACTATATCATCAACCGGAAGATACATCCTTAAGTTCCATCAAAAGTGGAGTATATCCTTTCTAAAAACGGGAGATCACTCAAGGATGTGGTGCAGTTTATTGGCAGAATGGGGCAAGAAAAATATAGCTGAATAGATCTTTAGAATAAACCGAACCCCTAATAACCCCCACCCTAATCTATTTAGAACCTTTTCATCAAGATGGACTCACCTTCGCTACATCGGTACAGATAACAACATTTCAATGTGGGTAAGATTAAGCTTCCCTATCTATCACTACTTTTATTTTTGTAATTGATTTTTGCTAATTTCTTCTATAAAGAAGTTAAAATCTAACTAGCAAATGATTTCGTTAAGGGAGAGATTTCACCGGAAAATTCATACAACGCATCTCCTATTTTGCGCATTGGGACACCAAGCTATAGTTTAAAATCAAAAAGCTTAACTATAATCAAGTCGTTCTGGCCCTCATTTTTTAAAATCAATTGCTGGTATTTGGTCATCGAGAAGGGCGCTGGGATAGATATTTTATAGATGATTTTTGAAATATCTGTGGCGTTTCGATATGACATGTTTCTAAGTAGGCAAAAAATGTACCTTGCAGACATTTCAGAGCAGGACAAATCTAAAAACAGTGTAAGAATCTTCTTCCTTACACTGTTTTTTATTAAGATGAAAGAAAACTACCGCTTTTGTTCAGGGGGATTATGGGGGTTATTCCCAAGAGGGGGTTTTGCTGTTCTATTATTATTACCGTTGCGAGGGTTATTCCTACTGCGATTATTATTGCTGCTATTTTCTCTTTTTTGTTCGGAATTTGCCGGCCGATTATGAGTAGCTTTTTTATTGGAAGAGGGAGAAGATTGGGGCTGATTCCTAGACTCCGAGTTATTATTCCTCGCACTATTATCGTTCTTTCTTTTATCCTTGCGCTTTCTATCATTGCGCTCCAAGCTACGCAAGCTTATCTGCCCAACCACGTCAACAAAACCTTGCTCTACTTCTTTTACTTTGCCGACAAGTTCAACTGCTTCCAAGTTTTCCGGTCTTTCACCATTGGCGTTCATTTGTAGAATTTCTTTTACACGGCGCAAGGTAAGCGGATATTGTGTATTACTATCCGGCAACGTATACCACATCAAATCTTTGAAAATATCCTTCTTTACCAAATAAGCTCTACTGCGTTGTATTTCCAAAACATCCGCGTTATTAGGAAAATTCTGCAAAGCATCTAAATAAGTATCTAATTCGTAATTTAGACAACATTTCAAACGACCACATTGTCCACTCAGTTTGGTCTGATTAATACTCAAATTTTGATATCTAGCAGCGGTGGTATTGACACTTTTAAAATCGGTAAGCCAAGTACTGCAACACAGTTCTCGGCCACAGCTACCAATACCCCCTACTTTCCCGGCTTCCTGGCGAATGCCTATCTGTCGCATTTCTACTTTCAATTTAAACTCAGTAGCAAATGATTTAATCATTTCGCGAAAATCAACACGATCATCTGCTGTATAGAAAAAAGTCGCCTTTTTCCCATCCGCCTGAATCTCAATTTCACTCAACTTCATCTGCAATTTCAAATCACGTGCGACTTCCCTAGAACGCATCAGTATTGCTTGCTCACGTGCCTTGCTTTGTTGAAATAATTCAATATCACGTTCACTACTTCTGCGAAGGATTTTCTTTATGTCAGGGCTATATTCCTTAATCCCTTTCTTTTTCATTTGAATGCGTACAAGTTCACCGGAAAGACTTACTTCACCTACATCAAAGCCACTCACACCTTCCAATGTTACCAATTCACCTTTTTCAAACGTTTGCAAAGTGCCATTTCTGAAAAAGTCTTTGCGACTGCCATTTTTGAAACTTACCTCAACAATTTTACAAGCACTGTCCGAATCATTAATAGGCAAATTCATCAACCAATCATGAACATTTAATCTATTACAACCACTAGTGCCACAAGTGCCATTGCTTTTGCAACCACCTGGCTTGCTGGTACTGCAACCTCCACATCCCATAACTATATATATTTAAACATTGCCGAAACTGTTTCCGGCAACAGATGATTTAATAAAATACTTTTTTGAAAAACAAGTAAATCAACGCGTTATACCAACCTAACAATTGTTTATCAATTCGCCAAAATTACTATTTTCTGGCGAATAATATATTTAAACTTAATGCTAAGGGCATGAAACAACATTTTAGCGTTCGCATTCCGCTCGATGTAGTATGCTGCTTTGTCCAACTCTTCAACCATTACTTCCTGTTGGCTAACAGATGCTATTTTATTTAATCGTATTGCAAAATCCTTATCCTGAGATGATAATTGAATGTTATTCTCCCCAATGATACGTAAACGAATACTTTGTGCCAACAAATGACTGAAATAGCGGATTAGCTGCTTTTGCTTTTCTCGACCCAATTTATTCACATCGTCGATCCACTTTGATAATCCAGAAGGATTTTCTTTTAAAATCGAATTGAGCCATTCACGCACATATTGTTGCCAGTCTTCCGAAATATTTTGCATTAATTGCAAGGCATTTCGATAACTCCCTTCCGCAAGGTTCGCAACAGCCAAGGCAGCATCGACGCTAAGGCCCGACCGAGTTTGCAATGCATTTTGAATATCAGCTGATTCCAGCAAAGGAATTTTTACAAGTTGCGTCCGGCTCAATATCGTAGAGATTATCTGCTCTTCATTTTCTGCTACTAACAAAAATAAAGTTTTAGCAGGAGGCTCTTCAATTAATTTCAAGAGTTTATTACCCTCTTTTTTAAGATATTCCGGTAACCAAAGAATTAATATTTTATACTCACTTTCAAAGCTTTTAAGACTCAATTTGCGAATAATATCATTACATTCTTCCGCAGTAATATTGCCCTGTTTATTTTCTGCGCCTATCGATTGTAACCAGTCAAAAGCATTTCCGTACGGATAATTATTTAAAAATTCACGCCACTCCTTTATATAATCAGAACTTACAGGCTTGTCTCCTGTTTTTTTAGGAATTACTGGAAATGAAAAATGAATATCCGGATGAATTAATTGCGCTGCTTTTTTACAAGCATCACATTGTCCGCAAGCATCCTCGATACTTTTATCTTCGCAAACTACATATTGGGCAAATGCCAAAGCCATTGGCAACGCGCCTACACCCTCTTTGCCCAAAAACAACAACGCATGGCTGAGGCGATTACGCGCTACCATTTCGGACAAGCGAATTTTTACTTCGTTCTGACCTATGACATTTTTAAATTGCATAAGAGCGAAGATAAGAATGAATTAGGAATGATGCGTTATGAACTTAAACAATGATGATTACGAATTGAATGTTGGACATCTATATACGGCCACAACCCTATCCATTCTGAGAATGCCGGACTCATCCAAAAAAGTACGAGAAACTAGATTCAAACTTTAAAGTAATAGATAATAAGTGAGGACATAGCCATATCAGCCCGTTGTTTCCAATCTTTAGGCTATACTGTCGTTTTCCCGATATAACATTTGTTTCATTTTCCGATTTTTTTGATAGGTATGCTGATAACCCTACCGTCGGACTATAGGAAAATAAGAAAAAAATCGTCAAAAGCAGCTATCCATATAATTTCACAAGAGCGGGAAACGAGACTCGAACTCGCGACCTTCAGTTTGGGAAACTGATGCTCTACCAACTGAGCTATTTCCGCATATATATTTGTCGCAAGATAATCAAAAAAATAAAAAATAACTCCTGCTTATATTATTAATGATTCGTAACAAGGTAATTTCTTGAAAATAGACTATCCGATATCTGTACAAAGAGATCTTTGTTCTGCCATATCATTTGTTGTCATCCAAATCAATAATATAGTGCTCACTAAGCCATTTGAATTACAATTGATGAAAATAAACCACTTTTCAACTTGATACCCCTTTTGACTAATTAGCTCGCAGCATAAGCATATCATGGATGCTATGGGAATGTCTGGCAATAACCGCTCATAATTTGCCCGAAATACCTGCGTGTTTTTAACTTTCTAGGCATTCTTACTTTAGCTAATTGCTTAGAAAATAGCAAAGAAAATTCAATTACTATCAAAGATAGTAACGGGGTTTTAACCGAACGATGCGTCTTTTCAGCTTCTCAAATTAATTGGGAACTACCATCAACGGCAGAGCCGGCGGGCTTCGGAGGTCATAGACTTACCTTACGGTAACGCCTTACTCCGTTTTTGTTTAGTGTCTGATTTAGTTCCTAACCAGACAGTATTTTTAAACCTTATTTGTCGCGTACAGCCCATCCACACTAAAGCGCTGGATGGGTTGTACGCTCCCCTTGTTATAAAATGACAAAAATCTATTTCAGATATTTCAATATCTCTTGGCTTTCGGGTGTAACCTTTGAGTCAAAATGTTCCAACAAATTACCATTCGGATCAATTAAAAACTTGTTGAAATTCCAAGATATTTTAGCATCTAAAGTACCATTTTCTGATTTATGAGTAAGATAGTCAAACACCGGCGTAATATTTTTCCCCTTTACATCTACACGTGTAGTGAGCGGGAATGTAACTCCATAGTTTTTTTCGCAAAAAGATTTGATGTCTTTATTATCGTGGAATTCCTGATCAGCGAAATTATCAGACGGGAATCCTACGATGACTAATTTATTTTGATAGTCTTTATACAATTGCTCCAATCCCTTATACTGTGGAGTAAAGCCACATTTAGAAGCCGTGTTAACCACCAGAATATATTTTCCTTTGAATTTGGAGAAATCAATAATACCGCCATCAATAGATGCAATTTTAAAATTGTAAATTGATGTTTTAGCGTGGTTATTCTTATTCATTTTTAATGTTTCTTTATTTAAAATAAAGGAAGACGCGCCAACGAATATCAAAGCAAGAGTGCCCAAAAAAAGTAAATGTTTCATAATTTTTGATTTTACCAGTCAAAGTTAAGGTATTTAAAAGTTAGCTATTCCTTAAATTCATAACATTTCATAGGTTGCTGTTGATTGCTCAAAAATGTCTAAAACAGGAACATTCCCAATAGTGACAAAGTTGGAAAGAACATATCTTTTGCTCAGATGGTTTTCTCGTTTGTTCAATTGATAAGCCGTCGCCGATACGTCTTTTGGCATATACTTAATCAGGGTTGGTCGCTTACATTCCACGGGCCAAATATTGGCAAGTCTCGCATTCCGCACTATAAACCCTATTCAAAAGATTGCCAAAAAAATTTTCATTTAGATAATTTACCAACCTATTTCTTCGCAACCAGATTATCAGATCAGCTGATTTTTCTAATGCGCTTCCAGCCAATTGCGTCCAACGCCTAATTCGGCAGCCACAGGCACTTCATTCGGTAACGGCATCGCATTACACATATTGTCTAAAACAATTCCCTTTATTTCTTCTAATTCTTCTTTCACCACATCAAACAATAATTCATCGTGCACTTGCAATATCATTTTTGAATGCAACTTTCTGTTGGTTAATTCTGCATCAATTTTAATCATCGCCAATTTAATCATATCTGCTGCCGAACCCTGAATAGGCGCATTGATGGCGATACGCTCTGCAAAACCTTTCACCGTAAAATTAGAAGAATTAATATCGCGAATCCAGGCCTTCCTACCCAAAAGAGTCTGTACATAACCATGCTTTTGTGCGAAAGCAATTGAGTCCTCCATGTATTTTGCAATACCGGAGAATTCCGTTTTATAGCTTTCGATGATCTCTTTTGCTTCTGTACGGTTGATGCCCAAATTTTGCGATAACCCAAAAGCGCCTTGTCCGTAAATAATACCAAAATTGACACTTTTAGCTTTATATCTTTGTTCTTTAGTGACCTCTGAGACATCAATTCCATATACTTTTGCTGCTGTCGCGGTATGAATGTCTGCACCACTTTTAAAAGCCTCGCCCATATTTTTATCGCCACTAATGGCGGCAACCACCCTTAATTCTACCTGCGAATAATCGGCACTTATCAGTAAATGATTCTCGTCGCGCGGAATAAAAGCCTTGCGTATTTCTTTCCCTCTTTCAGTACGAACGGGAATATTTTGCAAATTGGGATTATTACTACTCAAACGACCAGTAACAACCAACGTCTGATTAAAAGAAGTGTGCACCCGGCCAGTACGTGGATTAATCAATTGAGGTAACGTATCAACATAGGTATTTTTCAATTTTGTCAACTCACGAAATGATAAAATATTGTCCGCAATTTTATGTTGTACCGCTAGTTTGGTCAATACATCTTCACCCGTTGCGTATTGTCCTGTCTTTGTCTTTTTTGCCTTCTCATCCAATTTCAATTTATCAAAAAGGACTTCCCCTAATTGTTTCGGCGAGGCAAGATTAAATCTTACGCCTGCTTCCTCATACACTTTTTCCTCAAATAGCTTCGCATCTTTTTCTAGTACGGTAGAATAATTATTTAAGAAATCTTCATCAATTCTCACACCTTCAAACTCTATATTCGCCAACACTTTCACCAACGGAATATCTGATTGTTCAAATACTTTCTCTACTTCTTTCTCAATAATCATCGGTGCGAATATTTCTTTTAACTGCAAAGTAATATCTGCATCTTCACCTGCATATTCTGCCACCTTTTCCACGGGCACGTCGCGCATGTTACCTTGAATTTTTCCTTTCTTACCGATTAAGTCTTCAATAGGAACGGGCTCGTACCCTAAATATTTTTCGCTAAGCAAATCCATGCCGCGCCTTCCTTCTGGTTCAATTACATAATGCGCTACCATGGTGTCGAAAATTTTTCCCTTCAAGTTTTTTCCATACCATTTCATAACAATGATATCGTATTTCAGATTCTGCCCAACCCAAACAATTTCCTCGTTATCAAACAATTCATCAAATAAATCAACATGCTTTTGGGCTTCCTTTTGATCTGCTGGAATAGGCACGTAAAAGGCTTCTCCTTTCTTCACCGAAAAACTCAAACCAACCAGCTCTACGTTATTAGGATCGGTTCCGGTAGTTTCCGTATCAAAGCAAATCTCTTTATAGTCGGACAGGCTTTTTATAAGCTCTTTTATCTTCTCTTCGGAATCAATCAATTGATAATGATGCTTCGTATTGCTAATATTCTTTATTTCCAGCTGCTCGATAGTAATACCTTCCCCAATGCTGTTTTTAGATTTAGCGACATTGCTTTTGGTTTCTACTATATTGCCAAACAAATCTGTTTGCACATTTTCAGGAACAGTCATTCGAAAATCTTCACCCAAAATCCTTTTACCTAAAGTCTTAAACTCCAACTCAGCGAAAATTTCTCCTAATATCTCTTTATTGCAAGCTTCAACACAAAAATCTCCCTCGTGAAAAGTTACCGGCACATCGGTAATGATAGTCGCCAGCTTTTTAGACAAAATAGCATTCTCCTTTCCGGCACGCACCTTCTCCCCTAGGGACCCTTTTATATTATCCGCATTTGCTAGAATTTTTTCTATTGAATCATATTCTTTCAACAACTTTGCGGCTGTCTTTTCACCTACTCCAGCAATGCCTGGAATATTGTCCACAGCATCACCCATCAAGCCTAAAATATCAATCACCTGTTCTACTCTTGCGATATCCCATTTCTGGCAGATTTTTTCTGCTGTTAAAATTTCTTCTTTGTTGCCCATATACGCCGGCTTATAAATAAATACATTGGGCTTTGTTAATAATTGCCCATAATCTTTGTCGGGCGTTACCATATAAACACTGTAACCAGCATCAGCTGCCTGCCAGGCAAGCGTACCAATAATATCATCCGCCTCATAACCGTCACTTTCAATCACTGGAATATTAAAGCCTTCAATGATTCTTTTAATATCGGGTATAGCTGCCAGTAAATCTTCAGGCGTTTCTTGCCTATTGGCTTTATATGCTTCAAATGTGATGTGCCTGTCGGTTGGCGCGTGTGTATCGAAACAAACCGCCATATGAGAAGGTTTGTATTTATTTAACAATTCTACCAAGGTAGTAGTAAAACCAAATTGTGCGTTAGTGTTTTTCCCCGCGGAGGTTATGCGTGGATTACGGATAAGTGCGTAATACGCTCTGTAAATCAATGCCAATGCATCTAACAAAAATACTTTTTTTTCCATGTGGCTAAGGTAAATAATGATTGGGGAATTACGAATTATAAAGCATGAATTGTAAAAACCAATTTCCCAGTTATCATGTCGACAACCTAAACTTCCGCATTGTTTTTGCAGAAGTTCGTCAGCATTTAATCCTCTCCCATCATAAAGAAATGAACTGTTCTTAGCGTGACCGGTAGCTATCGTCGGATCAATTCCACTTCTCTTTAGTAAAGAGTTAAATTTAGAGGCCCTAAACAACCCCCTATTCCACATTTTAAATTACATAAGACACCAGGGACTCTACCATTACAACCCACACCTTTTCGACTTATCACTATCTTTGAAAATAACAATGGGGAAAACTATACTCAAAATGTGTAGCTCATATCATAAAAATTTAAGATTTTATAGAATAATTAAGCCCATGGCAGGGCAAATCCATTTATAGCTCTTTTATTTATTTTGGCTTTGATTTTGTATTTTCTTCTGCGGACAAATCACTTTCAAAAATGAAAAAAAGTAACAACCACCGAACACGCGTCTTGGCCTATGAATCATACTCTTAAAATATCGGACCCTATGCATTACCGGCCGCCTTAAAAAAGGAGGCAAAAGCGTGGGCAACGTCAGAGGAAAATGCCCATTCAAAGCGGCCTAATCAAAAACTGACCATGACAAAATAGCCCTACCCAAAGGCTTCTTTTTGGGATTGCAAAAATAGGAGTCACTGTCTAGCTGCAGAATAATCAAAGTCCAACGGAGAAATAGATTAGTTCCCTTATTAAGCAATAATATTAAACTATTGGCGAGTGTTTTAAATACTAAGCAATTATGCGTTTTATAAAATTTTATTTTTTTATATTTTTAACTTAAAGAGGTAGTTTCTTAAAATTAATTATCATATATAAACTATTCTGCTATTTAATTTTATACAAAATGAAAAATACTGAAATCGAATATTATGCGCAAAAAGTCATGTTCGAGAATGCTGAAGATGCAATAATTGTAAACGACTTATCTAATACTATCGTCTGTTTTAATCCAGCAGCAGGAAGAATGTTTTCCCTAAGAAATTCAGATGTTTATAACAGCCAAATTTATAAATTGATTCCTGCCGAATTGCACAAGGAGCAAGACGCGGTTGTCGAAGATTTGCTTGGGGGCAAATCGGTTTTACATTCTAAAACAACTCGCTTAACATCTGAAGGCCATTCTTTTCCTGTTTCTATTTTATTTAGACCAATAAAGAATTCTTATAATGAAGTAATTGGGGTAATTCAAATCATTACAGATGATGAAGCAGAAAGGATTTTAGAAGAAAAGCTTGGAATTTTAACAGCCATCACGGAAAATATTGAGGATGCAATAATAAGCAGAACTCTAGAAGGATATATAAACAATTGGAACAAAGGAGCCGAAAAAATATTCGGATATACAGAAAAAGAAATTTTAGGCAAACCTATTTCTTTATTAATTCCTTCTGATAAACTTGAAGAGGAAGAAAATATTATTGATAATATTTTGCAAGGGAAAAAAAAAGAATCTTTCGAAACTACGAGATTGACAAAGGTGGGCGATCAAGTACCGATTTTTTTTACCGTTTCCGCCATCAAAAATAAGGCTGGAGAAATTATTGGCATATCAGAAATTGCCAGTAATGTGAGTAAGAAAAAAAATGATCAGGAAAAAAAAGCCATCTTGGCTTCAATAGTTGAAAACTCTCAGGATGCTATTATCAGTAAAACCATAGATGGTCTAATAACGAGTTGGAATAAAGGAGCTGAAAAAATATTCGGATACAAAGAACAAGAAGTTATCGGTAAACATATATCCATCATTATTCCCCCCGAAAGAATGGATGAGGAAACTTTGATTATTAAAAATATCCGTGCTGGGATTAAAATGGATCACTTTCAAACTATTCGTTTAAAAAAAAATGGGGACTCTGTACCTATCTCTTTAACCGTCTCTCCGGTAAAGGACGATAATGGAAATATAATTGGTGCATCAAAGGTTGCAAGAGATATTACTTCTGAAAAAGAGGCGGAAGCTCTTATTAACGTATTAAGTAAAAGAAAAGATGAATTTATCGCCCTGGCCTCCCACGAATTAAAAACCCCTCTAACTTCTTTGAATGCCTATTTGCAGTTATTAGAAAAAAGAGTGGCACAAGAAGATAAGATATTTATGAAAAAAATAATAAAGCAACAGGAAAAACTAAATACACTGGTAAATGACCTTTTTGACATCTCCAAAATTCAGTCTGGCAAAATGGAATTTAATTTTGAGAAATTTGACATTTCACAATTACTATTTGAAGTCCTGGAGCCCTTAAAGGAAGCAAATTTAGATTACGACTTTCATTTGGATATGCAAAAAGGAATTATTATCAAAGGAGACAAAATACGTATAGAACAAGCAATTACAAATTTACTAACCAATGCTATCAAATATTCACCGTTAGGCAGCCGAATAGAAATTGTTGCCGCGACTACGGCTAATCAATTTACTTTCTCTGTTAAGGATTATGGTTTTGGAATAGAACCAAACCGTCAACAGCTCATATTTAACCAGTTTTATACTGGGGATTCGATTAGAAAAAACTCAGGGCTCGGACTGGGTTTATTTATTACAGAAAACATCATAAAGCGTCACGGAGGGAAAATATGGGTGGAGAGTGAGTTAGAGAAAGGATCGAAGTTCATTTTTATTTTGCCCACAAATTATTAAGTTTATCAAATAACAACAGACATGATACAAAAAAAGATTTTTATCGTGGAAGATAATGAGGATATACGAGACGTAATCCAATTAATATTAAATGACAGTAATTATATAGTCTTTGCTTTGGGGACGATAGCCGAATTTAGAATAGAATTGTCCATTGAATTGCCGGATCTAATTATCTTAGATATACAATTACCTGATGGGAATGGGATTGATTTGTGTAAAGAAATTAAAAAAAGTACAAATACAAAAAGAATTCCTGTGCTTCTAATGTCTGCAATTACACATCCCAATCTTAAAGACAGCTGCGGCGATGATTTCATAGGAAAGCCTTTCAATATTAATAAATTCAAAAATACGGTTGAGAGACTGCTTATAGATTCGTATATCAACTGAAACAAAATTACCTGCGAGACTGTAATTTAAACTGTGTCATATCATAATATTTTGTAATTTT
>NZ_JBNQGD010000133.1:0-1436 GCF_050436765.1 Arachidicoccus sp.
CCACGCCAAAAAGTATCAGCTATTTAATCGTGGCAAATTAGCGGTAATATTCAAAAGTCTTTGTTAAATCAGTAAATATATTTTATAAAAAATTATTCTAGATAAATGATTGGATAAAGATTTACTCATTATTTTTGATACACAGCAAGTCATCCTTTTTTTATTTGCTCCCCCGTTTTACCAAAACGTCTTTCCCTGTTTTGATACGCGACAATTGCTTCAAATAGTTTTTCTTTATCAAAATCAGGCCATTTTGTGTCTGTAAAATAAAGTTCTGTATAGGCAATTTGATATAATAGAAAATTACTTACCCTACGTTCTCCGCCCGTTCTTATCAATAACTCAGGATCGGGAATACCAGACGTGGTTAAATATTTCTCAATAATTGTTTGATTAATCTGTTCAGAGCTTAATTTGCCACATTCTATATCTTTTGCCATATTTCTGATAGCAAACGCTAACTCCCACCGGCTACTATAACTTAACGCTAATATAAGTTTAAGTCCTGAATTTTGTTGGGTTTCTATTAATGCTTCATTCATTTCATCCTGTGCAGCCTGCGGCAACATAGTTAAATCTCCTATCACCCGCAGACGAATATTATTTTCATTCAGGGTAGGAACTTCTTTTCTTATTGTTTGAATAAGTAACTCCATTAAGCCGTTTACTTCTTGTTGGGGTCTATCCCAATTTTCTGTGCTAAATGCATATAAGGTCAAATATTCTATCCCAATTTCAGAAGCACCTTCAGCTACGGCGCGTACGCTATTAACACCGTGAAAATGACCATAAAGTCTATCTTCTCCTTTTTCCTGCGCCCAACGTCCGTTGCCATCCATGATGATGGCCACATGCTTAGGTAGTTGTTCTTTATTAATATTGTTTAAATGCATTTCCTTCTACAGCTTAAAAAATAGCTAGGTGCGCAAAAGTAACGAAATAATTAAATAAGCTTTTTCTTATTTATTAAAATACTTCTGGGCCATTATAATTACTAAATTTAAATAGATATACTCGCTACGGGCCGGACGACGCCCCATTTGTCCATTCCTGTATGTTTGATGGACATTTCTGCCTTACAATTGGGTGCTCAACTCACTTATTTTTATAGTAATTCCCTTATAATTGAGCGTGAAAAGCCTCCGATTCAGCCTTGAAACTAAATTTATTATCCAAATAACCAGCCCGGTCAATTTAAATTAAGCCCATTTTATGCGATTCGACTATAGAAAAACTATTGATTTTCAATTTTGTAAAAGGGATTAATATCCTTAAAAGTAGCGTGCAGGCTTATATTCCAACTAATTCTTGGTCAATACTTGATCTTTATTATTGTATATTAGATCCGCATCAGCATGGAGACAGGTGAAATTTAAGGAGCCTCTTGAGTTTGACAGCAAATTGAAAAAAAACCTCTGAAACGCTGATTATACGTG
>NZ_JBNQGD010000134.1:0-1169 GCF_050436765.1 Arachidicoccus sp.
GATGATGAACCTCTTCATGATAGGCGTGTAATAACTTTGCCGCCAGCGCCCCAATAAACCAAAAAGAGATGCGCAAAAAACACGGAAATTAAAAATGTAGTTTGCAAAGATCAAGGATTTGATCCGGAAGTTGGTTATTAGTTAGGGATGTTGGAAAGTTAAATGCATATAATCAGCGGATGATTTTCAAAAGCCACAATTTAAAAACTACAAATCAATCTAGGGTTGTCAGGGGAACCTTCCCGCGGGAAAGTTCTCGGGAAACTTGCGAAACTTTCCCTTCCTTTTGAAAATGGGAACTTTTAAAAATGTCAATGTTTAAAGAAAAATGGCACTTTATCACAAATTCTTGCAACAAAAACATTTAAGACGAATCTTTCTTCTCGTCATTTTTACTTTTATGACTTTTTGTTTGTTTTCAAGATGACAGTTAAGAGCTGGTCTCATCAATTCTTTACGGCATTCAAACGAGATGGGAAGGATGCGGTCAAATGCAATTTTTGTCAATTTGAGTTGTTAAAGCATGCAACACGCTAGGGTGAACATTTGACGGTAAGTTTTAACATTGTTTATTGACTTTATTCAATTTTTAGGATGATTGCAAGAAAATTGGAACGGAAGCACGCAAGCAAATTGAAAAGGATGCAATATGCCCGGGCATTTATTATCGGCTGGGCACTTTCCCGGGCATATATAAAAAACTCGGGCATATGCCCATGACAACCCTACAAATTAACAAGCTGGCTGGCAAAACTCCATCGACTCCAAAGCGTTCGCTTTTTGACATTTAATACTTAATTTCAGTTTGGCAGTCGAAACGGCTTCAAAATTGACGTTTATTAAGCACAATCTGCTGTTGGAGCACGCCGGTCTATTCAAGCACAAGAAGAAGGCCGATCTGAGCGAGATTGTAAATGATTTTTCATCCGAAGAAGACGATATTATGGAAGATTGTTAAATAATTTGTCACTTTCACGTTGGAGATAAAGTTTTTTTCGATAAATACTGTTTTTATACCTAAGACTGAACTTTCCCGTGTTTTGGGAAGGTTCCTGAGAACTTCCCGGGAACTTTCCCGAAAATTAAAGTTCCCGGGAAAGTGACAACCCTAAAAAAAACGCAAAATTTTTGCAACAGTTTAAAAATTTGTTCATCTATGTTGTATATCA
>NZ_JBNQGD010000135.1:0-6497 GCF_050436765.1 Arachidicoccus sp.
TCTATGGTAAACGATGTACCATTTATCTTTCCCTGGAATTTGAATAACAGAACAATGCCCTGTTCCGAAAATATCGAGAGTCGAATCTTTTGATAGAATGATATTACTTTTAGGAACAACTATTTTTCCTTGAGGGTGGTCGGCTATGCCATAGCAAACATGATAATTGGGACTCCTTGTATCATCTTCGGACCACAGGAAATAATATTTTCCCTTTCTATAAAAAACATAAGTTCCTTCTCTAAAACTCCTTTTAGGTGTGATTACTTTAATGGTATTTTCTTTAATCGAAATCATATCATCATTTAATTCTGCAGATGCCATGTAGCCGTTTCCCCAATAGAGATAATTTTTCTTGGAAACGGGATCTTGAAATACATCAGGGTCAATTTGCTGTCCACCATGAATACCCGGTGGGAATTTGTCTATAAGAGGCCTTCCTGAATCTTTAAACGGACCTCCAGGACTATTGGCTACTGCTACACCTATTTTTTGCGCTGCAGTGAAATAAAAATAATACTTGAACGAATCTCCTACTTCTTTTTCAATGATACAAGGAGCCCAAGCATTTTTTTTCGCCCAACTAACATCTTTTGGCAAGTCTAAAATTACGCCACCATCCTTCCAATGAACCAAATCTTTCGAGGCAAACGTTTTGAAATAATTGCCGGACCAGTTCGTAAAACCATCGGAAGTAGGATAAATATAAAAGCTATCTGTTTTCTTTGAATAGAGGATTTCAGGATCTGCAAAATAGCCTTTTAGTACAGGGTTATTCCGTTCATAGATATTTTCATCTCCCCAATACTTTTTAAGACCATTAGCTTCTTTGGTCGTAATAGGCAAAACAGTACCGTGTCGTGGATGAAAATCCATAGATATATCCTTATCGACTACAGAAAAATGATTTAAATCTTTTGTGTATGTAAATTGATATTTACCCTTTGTGTACATATCATACATAAAAATAAATCCATTGCCATTATTCAAAGCATACACACTTGATCCTTCTACTGGCTCTTTTGTTTGCTGGACAAAACCATCTTGAATCACGTACCCAGAAGTAAGGTTGGTAGAAGTGGCTATTTTAATGCCCTTCCCTTTGTCTTCTGTCTTGAAAAATAAATGATATTTACCATCGAAATAAATAATATCGGGGTCAATGCACGAACCGTTCGAAGGCTCATAAAGTAATTGCTTCGGTGCTGTCTCAAGGTCCGTAAATTTTTTGTTTACATAACTGTAATAAATTTTGTCCGCTTCGTCGCCATGCTTCATTGAAAAATAAATCATATATTTTTTCGCGACAGGATCGTAAATTGTTTGAGGTGCCCAAACCCGCAATAAATTCTCTTGTCCGGAAAATCTACGCTGAATATTTACCACCGAAGATTTCCAATGTATCAGGTCCTTTGATTTCATCAAAACCATTGCTCTATTTGAATTCCATCCGAGTGAAGAGACCATATCTGTCGCCACCATATAAAAAGTCTTTTTGTCTTCGCCACGCAAAATATGTGGATCTCTAACCCCTCCAGTTGAACTAATCTTTTTGGAATCTAAAACAGGCCGGTTATGGTTTAAAGCATAAAAATTATAACCATCCCTACTCAGCGCAAAATGGATGCTCTCTTCATTCTGCTTGTTACCTGTAAAATACACAAAAAGATAATTGTCATGATTTGCTGCATGCTTGTTTTGACCATGTACGGCAAAAATGGATAATAAATAGACAAGTATAATGTTGATTCCTCTTTGTTTTAAAAAAGCCATAATTTATGATGGTAGTGAATAAATGTTACTCGAAATAAGATCGAAACTAGTTAAAATGTAGTAGCTTTTAACTAGTCTGATTAATTTTTATGAAGGTACTTTAAATTGATATACCGATTCTTTAGCATTATAATTGTACCAGATTATAAAAATTTCGGATTCATTCCGATAGCTTCCTCCTCTGCCTGCTATTTTTAATCCACAGTGTGCGTTGCTATCATCACCTCTGCAACTCGTCTAAAATGGGATGATCAATGGCAGAAAGAGCGTTCATTTCAGGTTTTAATAATTCTAGAATCGTAATACTGTTTTCTCCCTGCTTTAGCCACTCTGCAGGAACATAAATGGTTTGTTGTGGACCTACACGCCAGTATCGACCTAAGTTATGACCATTTATCCAAACCACGCCCTTGCCCCAGCGACGCATATCCAAATAAGTATCCGCAACTTTAATGAGTTGAAAGGAGCCTTTACGAACAATTGGCTCATTGTCTCTGATATTATCGCCTTTAAAATGATATTGGGCAATATTATCAAATGGCAGATCATACATCTGCCAGCCTTTTAATTCTCCACCATTAAACCATACACTATGGGTAATTCCTTTATTATTTTTCAGAAGGTTCAGACCAAAATTTATTCTTCCTAAATTTTCTACCAAAATGTCCAAAGTATCATTGCCCGCTGGAAAGGAAATTGGCATACTATCTTGCCTGAATCTTCTGTCTAGTACCCCTACCCTTTTGCTATTAACCATTACAATCGCATAATCTCTTAAATCTCTTAAATGCAATATGCCATTTTCTCCGCCTTTGACCATCGTACGGTAAAGCACAAACCCATAGGCTTGATGTAATGCTTCAAAAGTCAATGGTGTCAAATTTTCGACTGGTTTAGGCAAGATATTAAAAATGGAGGCTGAAGTCGCAAATTTTATGTTTGATATTCCCATTGTCGTCTTGGGCGCAGGAATAGCAGGAAGTACTTCACCTTTGGGTAAATACTTTTCTATTACCGAACGGAACACTTTGAACTTCTCCGTTACATTACCCGCCTCATCTAAGGGAGCATCATAATCATAACTACTTGTCTGGGGCTCATAGGGAGTTGTTTGTTTGTCATTTGCCCCATTCATAAAACCTCTTGTAGTCCCTCCATGAAACATGTACATGTTAATGGAGATACCTGCTTTTAAAATATCGTTCAGTTGCTTGGCATAAGCAGCGGCAGGTACGGTATGGTGTTTTGTCCCCCACCAGTCAAACCAGGCCGGATACCATTCGGCGACCATAAAAGGTCCTTTACCCTGGTGATACTTCCGAATAATACTTTTTATGGCGGTTGTATCTGACAAACCATTTACAGCGGGCAATAAGCCCGGCAAGTAACCGTTAGGCAAGTCCTTTGCCGGATCACAGGTATATAGCAACCCGTCAAAGCCGGCATTACGGAATAGCTGCTCATTTAATTGTAAATAAGACTTATCATTTCCGTAAGACCCATATTCATTTTCAATCTGCACCATTATAATATTGCCGCCGTGATTGATTTGCAGGGGTGCCAATTGTTTACCTACTGCGTTGATGTATTTTTTGTATTCTTCTATATACTGCTTTTCTTTACTTCGTACAACCAGACCCTTTATATTTTGCAACCAATACGGATAGCCACCAAATTCCCATTCGGCGCATACATAAGGGCTAGGTCTGAGAATTACCCAAAGGCCTACCTTTTGGGCATCTTTTACAAATTGCGCAATATCGTTATTCCCACTAAAATCAAATTTATCTTTTTGCGGTTCCTGCAAGTTCCAAAAAACATAGGTACTGATTGTGTTTAAACCCATTGCTTTTGCCTTTTTCATTCTATCGAGCCAGGCTTCACGCGGAATGCGCGGGTAATGCATTTCTCCTGAAATTATCTGAAAGGGTTTGTTGTCTAATAAAAACGCTGAGTCACCTAATGTAAATGTATGAGTTGCATCTTTGTCCTGTCGCTTCTGCTGACAGGAGCCTAACAAACTCAAAGACAATAAGCTACTAAAAATCAAAGCCAATAAGGGTGTTTTTTTTGTATTCATTATGCTGCTATTTCTCTTGTATTTTCTTTATTTAATCTCCAAACAAACGACACTATGTTTGGGAAGTGTCAGGGTTACCGTATGTTGTTGTAAGGTTGCTCCATGGAAACTTTTAGTAACAACTAATTGTTTATTGCTGAAACTGTTTACATCCGTAAGATTTTGGGAGTCCAGTATTTGTCCGCTGATGTTGGAAGGGTTTTCTCCTTCCAGGTCTGCCGAAACTGTTATATCGTTATTGGCATCTAGATTCACCAAACTGACATGCACCGTCCCCATTGAGTCGATGGAGGCAGAAGCATTTACGGCAGGTATACTTTCATCACCGTTTTTATATTCGGGTGCAGCAATCTTTAGCGGCAAAAGCTTAGCACCTTGATGTACCTTGTACATGTTAAAAACATAGTAGGTAGGCGTTAATAACATATCGTTGCCCTTGGTCAAAACCAGGGATTGCAATACGTTCACTGTTTGTGCCAGATTGGCCATTCGTACCCTGTCTGCATGATTATTAAATATGTTTAATGTTGTAGCGGCAATTAAGGCGTCTCTTAAACTATTTTGTTGGCGAAGAAAAGAAGGATTTGTTCCTGGCTCAGGATCAGTCCACACACCCCATTCATCTACAACCAATGCAACCTTCTTTTGCGGATCATATTTGTCCATAATGGCAGCATGTTTGGTAACCAATTCTTCCATCTTCAGGCAATTCTTCATTGTATTAAAATATTCATGCTGCGTGAAGTTTGTAGCGGATCCTTTTTTACCCCAACTACCTGTCGGAATTGTATAATAGTGCAAACTAAGTCCCCACATCATATTCAACGGAATGTCGCGCATGCAGACCTCTGTCCAGTGATAGTCGTCGGCATTGGCACCGCTCGCAATTCTACGTAAAGGCGCATTTTTGTAGCTTTTGGTAAAAGTTGCATAACGCCTAAAAAGATCAGCATAATATTCGGGTTTCATATTACCTCCGCAACCCCAACTCTCATTACCTATACCAAAAAACTTTACGTCATAGGGCACATCCCTTCCATCTTCTTTTCTTAATTTTGTCATTGGACTTACTCCATCAAAATTGAGATACTCCACCCAATTGGACATTTCTTTGACGGTTCCACTTCCTAAATTTCCTGATACATAGGGTTGCGTATTTAACAGCTTACAGAGCTGCATAAATTCATTGGTGCCAAAACTGTTGTCTTCGGTTACGCCACCCCAATTGGTATTGACCATTTTGGGTCTTGTCGCTGGGTTCCCAATCCCGTCCATCCAATGATATTCGTCGGCAAAACAACCGCCGGGCCATCGAAGGTTGGGAATGTCAATTTTTTTCAACGCGTTCACAACGTCCATCCTTATACGACCAACCTTAGGAACTTTGGCGTCTTTATCTATCCAAAATCCGCCGTAAATGCCATTACCTAAATGCTCGGAAAACATGCCATAAATATTTTTATTAATGATTATTTTTGCATCTTGTAAGTTGGTGGAAAGGGTCGCCTTTTCTTGCGCACAGCAGCAGCTGGTCAACAAAACTGCGGTTGAAAGAAGTATCTTTTTAATTGCCATTTTTATTCGTATTATTTTAAAAATCATTTACTAAATGTATTGAGTCCCTACTCATCAAAACGACTATTCGTTATGCCAGATGGACAACTTTATATATCGTTATAAATAGTTTTGCCAATAACTAAATCTTCATTGACACGAGTGGTATTTATTTAAAACCCATCAATACATTTAAGGCGTGGTTACGTTCCAGGCATATTGCAGACATTTCAGGCCACTTTCATTATTTACATTTAATGTCCTTCCGTCAAAAGAAAACATGCTATATGAATCACCGGTTCTTAGTCCAGGCCAGTAGACTCCTCCTACACCTAATTGATGCAATTCATTGGTCATTCCCTTGAGATAAGCAACTTCAATACTTCCAGTGGTATCGTTTAAGTAGTTCTTGCCATCTGTCATCGGCACACCGAATTCAGTATTAATGGTTCGTTGAGGATATTTCAAAGATTTAATGGGCTGTTCCCAATCAGATACGGTTTTATAATTAATATTAAACCAAGTATAAAAATGAAATGACAAAAGGCAGGAATCAAATTGAGGGTCGTCACCAATACTATTTACACCGGTAGCATATCCAGTCCCGTCAAGAATAATTCTATGTCTCGGGACATTCGTATATCTATCTATCCATTGGCCATACAATAGTTTTAATGAATCTAAGGAATAACCATGGGGCTCATTCATTATTTCGAAAAATACATTCTGGTTGTTTAGAAATTTAGCAACTACTTTATTCCACATCATTTTAAATCCGGTGCTATCGTCCACAAATCCATCTTTAGAAGAAGCTCCTTCCCAATAAGCCAAGATAACTTTCATTTTTTTAGCGGTAACTTCTGTAATAATAGAAGAATATTTAGGCCAATATTCCTGTAAAACGGTGCTTGGGTTAATAGGTAGACGAACAGTATTGGCACCTGCCTTTTGAAAAGAAGATAAAATAACATCTGTCTTAATCATCATGGAATCCTCGCTGTCATGCACATTCAAACCAGAAAGTATCAGCCAATCGTCTACAAAATTATCTCGTGGATCTGCCCAATTCACTACTTTAAAATTGGACTTC